>JAYZBS010000122.1:0-7455 GCA_036338635.1 Pseudomonadota bacterium
CGGCAAAGGTGCCGGGCGTCTTCTATGCGACGGGACACGGCCATCTGGGCGTGACCTATGCGGCGACAACCGCTCGGCTGATGGGCGATCTGATCACAGGCGCGCCGCCGCCCGTGGACATGGCTCCCTATCGTGTCGACCGTTTCTGAAAAGGAGAATCCCATGACCGACAAGGTCTGTCTGATCGTTGGCGGAGGCCGCGGCATGGGCGCTGCGACCGCGCGTGAAATGCACGAGCGCGGCTATCGCTTGGCGCTCATGTCTCCGTCCGAAAGCTGCGAGGTCCTGGCAGGGGAATTGGGTGGGATCGCCCACCGCGGCAAGGCCGAGAACGGCGAGGATATCAAGGCGGTCTTCGATCTGGCAATGCAAACCTATGGGCGCATCGATGCGGTGCTGATCCATGTCGGGGGGCCGCCCAAGGGCGAGCTGCTGGACATCCCCGACGAGGAGTGGGACTGCGCAAATGACATGGTGATAAAGCCGGTGATCCGGATGGCGCGTCTCGTGACTCCGGTCATGGAAAAGCAGGGGGGCGGCTCGATCGTCTGCATCACCACATACTCTGCGTTCGAGCCGAGCCTGATGTTCCCGACCTCCAGCGTCTACCGGGTCGGGGTTTCATCCTTCGCCAAGCTTTATTCGGACCGTTACGGGGCAGCCAATATCCGCATGAACTGCCTGCTGCCGGGCTTTACCGATAGCCTCGATCTGCCGGAAAAATACGGCAAGATGGCAGCCTTGGGCCGACTCGGCCGGGCCGAGGAGCAGGGCAAGGCGGCCGCCTTCCTGCTTTCGGACGACAGCAGCTACATCACCGGCCAGAGCCTGCGGGTCGATGGCGGCGTCACCCGGGCCATGTGAGGAATATCATGAAAGATCAATTGTTCATTGACGGAGCCTTCGTGGCATCGGCCTCTGGCCAGACATTCGACGTGGTCGATCCCGCGAACCGGCAGGTGTTTCACCAGGTCGCGCGCGGAAACGCCCAGGATGTGGACCGCGCCGTGCAGGCCGCGCGTCGTGCCTTTGACGATGGCCCGTGGCCGCGCATGTCCGGCGCGGATCGCGCGGCAGTCCTGCGGCGCATGGGCGATCTGATCGCCGAGCGGAAGGACGAACTGGCCCGCATCGAGGTGCAGGACAACGGAAAGCCATTGCCCGAGGCCATCTGGGACATCGAGGACACGGCTGGCGTCTTCCATTTCTATGCTGATCTGGCGGCACGGCTGGACAATTCGGCCGAACAGGACATCGCGCTGGCCATGGAGGGTTTCACCTCGAAGGCCGTCAAAGAGCCCATTGGCGTCGCGGGCGCGATCATTCCGTGGAACTTCCCCATGCTGATGGCCAGCTGGAAGGTCGCCCCGGCCTTGGCCGCCGGCTGCTGCATGGTGCTCAAGCCGTCAGAGTTGACACCAGTGACCGCGCTGGAACTGGGCCAGATCGCGCTGGATGCTGGGCTGCCTGCGGGGGTCCTGAATATCGTGACCGGTTTCGGGGCCGAGGCCGGTCAGCCGCTGACCGAACATCCGGGCGTCGACAAGCTTGCATTCACCGGGTCCGTTCCGACCGGCTCGAAGATCATGTCTACGGCGGCGCGCGACATCAAGGCGATCAGCCTTGAGCTTGGCGGCAAGTCTCCGCTGGTGGTTTTCGCCGATACGCCCTTGGACGAGGCTGTGGAATGGATCATGTTCGGAATCTTCTGGAATCAGGGCGAGGTGTGTTCGGCGACATCGCGCGTCCTGATCGAGCAGTCGATCTACGAGCCCCTGCTGAAGCGCCTGGCTGAGGAAGCCAAGAAGATCCGCATCGGTCACGGACTGGACGAAGGCGTTCTTCTGGGCCCCCTGGTCAGCCCGTCGCAGCACGAAAAAGTGCTGGAGGCGATAGAGCGCGGCAAGAACGAGGGGCGTCTGGTGACCGGCGGCGGCGTTCCGGCGGGTCTCGAGGACGGCTGCTATGTCGAGCCGACCATCTTCGCGGACATGGCCGAGGACAGCTGGATCTGGCGCGAAGAAATCTTCGGCCCCGTGGTCTGCGTCAAGCCGTTCGAGACCGAGGCCGAGGCCATCCGGATGGCCAATGACACCCGCTTCGGCCTTGGTGCCGCAGTCATGTCCGCCGATCTGGATCGGGCCGAGCGTGTCGCCCGCCGTTTCCGCGCGGGCATCGTCTGGATCAACTGCAGCCAGCCGACCTTCACCGAGGCGCCGTGGGGCGGTTACAAACAGTCCGGCATTGGGCGCGAACTGGGCGAATGGGGCCTGCACAATTATCTGGAAACCAAGCAGATCACCACGTTCGACCGGTCGCGTCCCTGGGGATGGTACCTGAAATGAACTTCGCCCGTTCGCTGGACATCCTGCTGGTCCATTGCCAAGGCGAGAGCGGCAATGTCCTGATCGGCGGCGCGCCCGATATTCCCGGCGCCACGATCCTGGACAAGATGAACCATCTCAACCAGGTCGATGACAGCTTGCGGCTGTTCGTCACGCGCGAGCCGCGTGCCCAGGTCGTCCACACGACGAACCTGCTGCTGGCGCCGACCCGGCCTGACGCGGACGCGGCCTTCATCGTGCTTCAGCCCGACATGGCGCATCCGATGTCCGGGTCGAACTGCATCTGCGTCGTGACGGCGCTTCTTGAGAGCGGGCGGGTGGCGATGGTCGAACCCGAAACGCTGGTCCGGCTGGACACTGCGGCCGGTCTGATCACCGCCCGCGCGCAGTGCCGGGACGGCCGTTGCCTGTCGGTCAGCCTCGACAACGTGCCGGCCTTCGTGTGGCAGCTGGACCAGCCCGTGCAGACGCCGAAATGGGGCACGATCACCGCCGACATCGCCTTTGGCGGCGTGTTCTACGCGCAGATCGACGTGGACCAGATCGGCCTCAAGATCCTGCCCGAGAACGCGCGAGCCCTCGCCGAGGCCGGGACAGAGATCAAGTCGCTGCTTGCGGGTCAGGTCGAGGTGCAACACCCCGAGATTTCCAGCCTGAACGAGATCGCCTATGTGATGTTCCGCGACTATCAAGACGACGGCTCGGTCGTGACCTGCACCACGCTGAAACCCGGGCGGGTAGATCGTTCGCCTTGCGGCACCGGATCCTCGGCCAACCTCGCGATCCTGCACGCGCGGGGGCAGGTCAGAACAGGGGATGTCCGCACGTCGCGCAGCATCATCGGTGGCACGTTCACCGCCGAGATGCTGGGTGAGACCACCGTCGGAGACCGCTTGGCCGTGCTGCCGCGCATCACCGGGCAGGGCTACGTCTTCGGCCGCCAGCAACTGCGCCTGGATGACCAGGACCCGTTCACCGACGGCTTTGCCATGTCGGACACATGGGGTCCGCAGGTGGGCGAGCTATGACACTCTCCGGTCAGGCCGTTCTTGTCACCGGCGCAACCGGTGCCATCGGTCAGGCGATCTGCAAAGCCCTTGCGGCCGAGGGCGCGAAAGTCGTGATCCACTACGCCCGCAATCGCGATCGGGCAGAGGCGCTGCTTGCCGAAATCGACGGCGCGGGCTGGTGCATTGGCGCCGATCTGGCCGATCCGGCGGGTCCGCAGGCGCTATGGACGGATGGCACTGGCATGGCGGGACGGCTGACGGGTCTCGTGAACAACGCCGGCATCCGGTCCGAAGTCGCGGTGGATGCACCCATGGACGAATGGCAGCACGTTTGGAACCGCGAGATGCGGGTGAACTTCCTGTCTGCGGTCGATCTCTCGAAGCTGGCGATCGGACATTTCAGGCAGCATGGCGGCGGCCGCATCGTGAACATGGCCAGCCGCGCCGGCCAGCGCGGCTATTCGTCAAGCGCCATGGCCTATGGTGCGTCCAAGGCTGCGCTGATCAACCTGACCAAGTCGGTGGCGCAGAGCCATGGGCACGAGGGGATCACGTCGGTGGCGCTGGCGCCGGGATGGGTTCGCACCGAAATGGCCGAGGCTTTCACTGCCCGAAATGGCGAAGCTGCGGCACTGGCGGGCATACCGGTCGGCGTCATGGCAACTCCCGAAGAGATTGGCGAAATCACGGCCTTCGCGTTCCGGCCATCTCAATCGTCGTTGAACGGCGCGGTGCTGGACGTGAATGGCGGCAGCTATCTGAGGTAGCATGATGCGTTTCCAGGACAAGGTCGTGATCGTGACCGGCGGGGCAGGTGGGATTGGCCAAGCCATCGCCAAGCGTTTCTCGGCGGAAGGCGCGCGCGTCGTCATCACTGACCTTGATGTCGAGCGGACCGAGGCCGCAGCCGCGGCCGTCCCGGGCAGTCGTGCCCTTGCAAGCGACATCGCAACGGCAGAGGGCTGCCGCGCGATCGTCGATGACGTCATCGCGACCGAGGGCCGCATCGACGTGCTGTGCAACAACGCCGGCATCAACCGTCGCGGTGACCTTCTGTCGCTGACGCCCGATGACTGGCGGCTGTCCTTTTCGGTCAATGTCGATGCGATGTTCCACCTGTGTCAGGCGGCGCTGCCGCACATGATCGCGGCAGGGGGTGGGGCCATCGTCAATACCGCCTCGCAATGGGGTTTGCATCCGGCGCCGGGCCATATCGCCTACAACGTCACCAAGGCCGCGGTGGCAAGCTTCACGCAGAACCTTGCGCGCGACTATGCAGCGCAGAAGATCCGGGTGAACGCCGTATGCCCCGGTGAAATCCACACCCCGATGCTGGAAGCCGGGGTCAGGAAGTCCGGCCGCACCATCGCCGACCTCGATCGGCTGGTGCCTTTCGGCCGCATCGGCAAGCCCGAGGAAGTTGCCGCTGTCGTGGCCTTCCTTGCCTCGGACGAGGCCGCGTTCATGTGCGGCTCTTTGGTCGAAATCACCGGCGCGCAAGCCGTCGCCTGACATCGGGAGAAGTCATCATGAATGTCCAGCACAACGATCTGTCGGACGTGGTCGCCGCAGACCGCGCACATGTCTGGCACCATCTGAGCCAGCACAAGCAATACGAGACCTCTGATCCTCGGGTATTTGTCGAGGGGAAGGGGATGCGCCTGTGGGACACCAATGGGCGGGAATATCTGGACGCCGTCTCGGGGGGCGTCTGGACGGTGAATGTCGGCTACGGGCGCGAGAGCATCGCGAACGCGATCCGCGACCAGCTCGTCAAGCTGAACTACTACGCGGGCGCGGCAGGCAATGTGCCCGCAGCGCAGTTCGCCGAGCGGCTGGTCGAAAAGATGCCGGGGATGAGCCGGGTCTATTATTCGAACTCCGGCTCCGAGGCCAACGAGAAGGCCTACAAGATGGTTCGCCAGATCGCCGCGCGTCGGCATGGCGGGGGGAAGTGGAAGATCCTGTATCGTGACCGTGACTATCACGGCACCACCATCGGCACGCTTGCCACCTCGGGGCAGGACCAGCGGGCGGCGCAGTATGGGCCCTATCCCGACGGCTTCGTGCGGGTGCCCCATTGTCTGGAATACCGGGCACAATGGGACGTCGAGAACTATGGTGAGCGCGCGGCGGACGCCATCGAGGAAGTGATCCTTCGCGAGGGCCCCGACACGGTCGGCGCCATCGTGCTGGAGCCGATCACCGCAGGCGGTGGTGTCATCGTCCCACCCCAAGGCTACTGGCCGCGCGTGCAGGAGATCTGCCGAAAATACGACGTTCTCTTGCACATCGATGAAGTCGTTTGCGGACTGGGCCGCACGGGCGCCTGGTTCGGCTATCAGCATTACGGCATTCAGCCCGACATCGTGACGATGGCAAAGGGACTGGCCTCTGGCTATGCCGCGATCAGCTGCACAGTGACGACGGAGGCTGTCTTCGACATGTTCAAGGACGATGCCAGCGATCCGATGAGCTATTTCCGCGACATCTCGACGTTCGGCGGCTGCACCGCCGGCCCTGTCGCGGCCCTCGAGAACATGCGCATCATCGAGGACGAGGGCCTACTCGAGAACACGATGGTCATGGGAGATCGCCTTCTGTCGAACCTGCGGTCGCTGCAGGACAAGCACCCGGTGATCGGTGACGTCCGCGGCAAGGGTCTCTTTTGCGGGGCTGAGCTTGTGGCGGATCGAGCCACGAAAGAGCCGTTGGACGAGAAGCGTGTGCAGGCGGTGGTGGCAGACTGCTTGTCGCAGGGGGTTATCATCGGGGCCACCAATCGGAGCCTGCCTGGCTTGAACAACACGCTGTGCCTGTCCCCGGCCCTGATCGCGACAGCCGCTGACATAGACCTGATAACCGATGCCATCGGTCGGGCACTGACCAACGTCATGTCGTGATGGCAGGTGCGGCGCGAGCAGCGCGCCGCACTTTCGCCGTCACAGCCTTAAGCTGACCGCCGCATGGCGGTCAGATTGAGGCCCGTCGCGTAATTCTCCTTCATGAAGTCGAAGAAGTTGTCGCGGAACTGCCTTGTATGAGCATGCGCCAACGCGTCCGCCCGCTCGATGTCCTTTGCGCGGATCGCCTCCAGCATATCGTTGTGCTCATCCGTCAGCAGATACCCATCGGTCGTGCGCTCGATGAATTCGAAATGCAGGTGCAGCATGCGCCGCCCCTGTTTCAGCAACCGCTCATAGAACGAGGCGATGTATGAATTTTTCCCGGCATTCGCGATAGCCATGTGGAACTGCATGTTCGCATGGGACATCGAAAGCCAATCTGCCTTGCGAACGGCTGCTTCGAAATCGTTCTGCCGCTCGGCAATGATCACAAGGTCGTTGTCAGTGCGCAACTCGGCCGCCAACCGGTTGATCAATCGCTGCGCCACATCGAGCGCTTCGACATACTTGGGGAAGCTCAGGACATCGATGGGTGCAACGATCGTCGAGCGATTCTGCAGCGTCACGACCAGATCGTCACCAGCCAGCCAGATCAGCGCCTCGCGCACCGGCGAGCGGGACATCCCGAACCGCTCGGCAATGGTTGTCTCATCCAATAGCTGTCCCGGCTGCAGCTTTAGGCTGAGGATCTCGTCGTGAAGAGTGTTATAAATATGACGCCAACCTGTGCCTTTGGTGCGTTTTGTTTGGGCGTCATCTTCCATGTCGCGTTTTCCCTTGTAACGATCGCCGACGTTCAGCCCGCATCGTAACCTGTATAATTCTTTGCCGGCTGAGTGTCGACAACATAGCGGTGACCGCTCAGATGCTAACAACCCAGTCAAGCCGGCTCTCGGCCATGCGAAAGGGTTGGCGGTGTTTCACTATCCAAGCCAGAGCAGCTGGTTGTCGAAGAACAAATCGGGTGGCGTTGATGAAAAGGGTCTGTGCCGCCTCCATTCCGCTGCGCAAAGCCACGAACGGCCGGGTTGGAGAAGCTGCAACGCAGCATCTGCCTTGCGAGAGGTTCGGCCGCGCTCGTCCGAGCCTGTGTCAAAACTCTGCGATATGCTATGCTTTCCTGACGTCGGGAGGGCGGTCCATGACCGGTCTCATCGAAGGTGTGCAGCGCAGCCAGACATCGTTGTTCCCGGA
>JAYZBS010000123.1:0-2562 GCA_036338635.1 Pseudomonadota bacterium
TTCGATCAGCAGCGGCCCGGTCAGACCGATGCCGTGGTCGGGGATGCGCGGGCAGCCAAGGCGCGCCCATTCCTCGACATAGACGATGTGTTTCGCCGCATCGAGCCCCATGCCGCCGTAGTCCACCGGCCAGACCGGCGACAGCCAGCCCTTGTCGTTCAGCGCGTGATACCAGTCGGCCACCTCGTCAAAGGTGGGGCGCTGCTTGCGCATGAAGCGCAGGTGCTGCGGGCAATTGGCATCGACCCAGTCGCGGAAAAGCGTGCGGAAGTCCGCATCACTCATCGCGTTATAGTCGGGGTGCGTGCTCATGACACTTCGTCCGAGAAGACCGGCGGGCGTTTTTCGATGAAGGCGCGCATCGCTTCGCGGCTGTCTTCATGCTGGGTCATCTCGACCGTCAGGTTCTGTTCGAACCGGTAGCCGTCCTTCAGGCCCATGGTCTCGACCGTGTTCAGCGCGCGCTTGGCCTTGCGGGTGGCGGTCGGGCTTTTCGAGGCGATGTTGCGGGCGAAATCCATCGCCGTGTCCATCAGCTCTTCCGGCTCGACACAGGCTTCGATCAGGCCGCGGCGGTACAGTTCCTCGGCCGGGACGCGCCAGCCGGTCAGCACCATGCGACGGGTCAGACCGATCGGGAAGACGCGCATCGTGTGGCGCACACCGCCCATCAGGCCCACGTCGATTTCCGGCAGGCCAAAGCTGGCCTTGGTCGAGGCGACGATGAAATCCGACATGATCGCCAGCCCCATGCCCGCCCCAAGCGCGGGGCCGTTGACGGCGGCGATCACCGGGATGTTGGATTCCATGATGACGAACCCGACCTCGCGCGCGCGGCGCAGGTGGCGGTAGGTGTCGCCGGCCTGGGCCTCTTGCGCCATCTTGGCGCGGCCCTTGATGTCGGCCCCGGCGCTGAAGACCTTGCCGGTGGCGGTCAGCACGATGCAGCGTACACCCTTGGTTTCATTCAGCTCATCGAAGACTTCGATCAGCTCTTCCATGGTTTCGCGGGACTGGGCGTTCACCGGCGGATTGTCCAGCGTGACGACCGCGACGTGGTCTTCGATGGTGGTCTTGATCAATTCGTTGCGCATGGGGTCATGTCCTTTGTGAAATCTGGGGTGCGGCGCTCAGGCGGCGGTGGATTTGGTCGCCATCTCCTGCGCCAGGAATTCCAGCCGCAGATCTTCGGACTGGCCCAGCATGGCGTTCAGGGTGATGGCCCGCTTGTTGAACAGGCCGATGTTGCATTCATCGGTAAAGCCCATGGCCCCGTGCAGGTGGATCGCCCGGCGGGTGATCGTCACGGCGCTGTCACCGGCGCGGGCCTTGGCGGCCAGCACGGCCTGAGCGGCGGCATCGGGGGTGTCCTCGGTCAGCATCTCGACCGCGTTGGTGACGGCCGAACAGGCGAATTCCGCGTCCGACCACATGTCCACCAGCCGGTGCTGGATGACCTGGAAGCTGGCGATGGACTGGCCGAATTGCACCCGGTCGCGGGTATAGGCCACGGTGTCCTCCAGCGCCTTCGCGCCAACGCCGGCCAATTCGGCGGCCAGGGCAAAGCGGGTGATCTGAATGGCCGCGCTCAGCGCGGTCTCGACCGCGTCGCCCTGGGCCAGGATCTGGTCTTGCGCCACGGCGACATCCGCCAGGGTGACCTGCCCGATCGTCGCCCCGTCCAATCCGGGCCGGGAGGATACGGTGATCCCCCCGGACACGGCTGGCCCGTTTCGGGCAGGGAGGACGACAAGCGCCGGCACGCCGTCCCGTTCGGACAGCACCAGCAGATCAGTGGCCGAGGCCGCAGCAGTGACGAAATGCGCCGAGCCGCTCAGGGTCATCGCCTCGCCGCTTCCGGCAAGCGTCAGGGGCGCGCGTGCCCCCCGCGCGTCCTGCCATAGCAGCGGCGTGATGCGGGATCCGTCGGCCAGCCCCTGTGCGATCGCGGCAGCAGCGGGCGTGCCGATGGCGGAGAGGATCTTCCCGGGCAGCACGGCCAGCGCGGCAAAGGGTTCGGTCAGCAGGTTTCGCCCCAGCCCTTCGGCCAGGACGGCCAGTTTCGCGGGGCCAAGGGCCGAACCGCCCATATCCTCGGGCAGCAGTAGGCCCAGCCAGCCGGCGGCGGCCATCTCGGACCAGAGGTCGCGGTCCAGGTCGCCCCCGTCAGCGCGGCGGCGGCGCAGGCGGGCGGCACCGTCGACGCGGGTCGCCAGCGTCTCGACCGACTCGCGCAGCATCGAAAGCGTCTGATCCGGGTCATCCAGGATGATCTTGGGCATGTTTTGGTCCTCCCCTTTCGGCCCTTTGCGGGCAGAAAGCCGTTTCACCGGCCGCCCGCCGTCCCCCTTCGGGGGGACGCTGGATGGCCTTCTTGTTCCTCCCGGCCCGCCTTGCGGCGGACAGCCCCTTGGTCCCGCGCCCGCCTCAGGCGGGCAGCTGGTAGTCGGCGAATTGTTCGCGCAGCTTCATCTTCTGAAGCTTGCCGGTTGCCGTGTGCGGCAGTTCGTCGACGAATTCGGTTGCATCCGGCAGCCACCACTTGGCCACCAGCCCCTCCAG
>JAYZBS010000124.1:0-8016 GCA_036338635.1 Pseudomonadota bacterium
GGATCGTCATCAGACGCATCCATCTGCCGAGGATGCGGAGTTGGTTGACGGTGTTGAAGCTCTGGCTGCCGCCGCAGACCTGCATCACCGCGAGGGTCTTGCCCTGGGTCGGGCGCACGCCGCCGAGCGACAGCGGGATCCAGTCGACCTGCGTCTTCATCACGCCGGTCATCGCGCCGTGGCGTTCGGGCGAGCACCAGGCCATTCCCTCGCACCAGCCGACCAGATCGCGCAGCTCGACGACCTTGGAATGGTCGGCCTCGGCGGCGTCGGCCATGGGCAGGCCGCGCGGATCGAAGATGCGCGCCTCGGCCCCGAAGGCCGTCAGAAGGCGCGCGGCCTCTTCGATTGCAAATCGCGAGAAGCTGCGCTCGCGCAATGAACCATAGAGCAGCAGGATGCGCGGCGCATGGGTGCTGCGCCTGGCGGGGAACAGGCGCGCGAAATCGATGGTCTCGAAGCAGTCGCGGTTCAGGTTCGGCAGGTCAGTCAAGGTTCTCGCCCTTCTCGTTCAGGATCATCTGCCCGTCCTCCTTGTAGAGCGGCCCGGGCGGCAGGCGGTCCAGCAGCGGCAGGACGGCTTCGGACGGGCGGCAGAGGCGCACGCCCTTCGCAGAGGCCACGATGGGGCGGTTGACCAGAACCGGATGGGCCAGCATCGCGTCCAGGATCTGTTCGTCCGTGATGCCGGGGGCCAGCAGCCCCAGCTTGGCCGCTGGCGATTTCGTGGTCCGCAGCGCGGATCGCGGGGTCAGGTCGGCTGCGGCCAGCAACGCCAGCAGCTGCGGCCGGGTCCAGCCCTCGGCCAGGTAGTCGATGACGACCGGCTCGGTCCCCGAGGCCCGGATGATCTCCAGCACGTTCCGCGATGTGCCGCAGGCGGGGTTGTGGTGGATGACGATCATGCGCTGACCTTCGGGAAGCGGGCGCGGGTGCGGTTGGCGAAGGCAACCAGCGACAGCATCACCGGCACCTCGACCAGGACGCCGACCACCGTGGCCAGTGCCGCGCCCGAGTTGAGGCCGAAGAGGCTGATCGCCACGGCCACGGCCAGCTCGAAGAAGTTCGAGGTCCCGATCATCGCGCAGGGCGCTGCGATCCGGTGCGGCACGCGCATCAGCCAGGCTGCGCCATAGCCGATGGCGAAGATCAGGTAGCTTTGGATCAGGATCGGCACCGCGATCAGGGCGATGATTCCCGGCCGGTCCAGAATTGTCTGCCCTTGCAGGCCGAAAAGGATCGCCACGGTCGCGATCAGCCCGATCATGGACCAAGGCTTCACTCGTGCCGAGAACGCCTCGATCCGCACAGCGCTGCCTAGCGCACGGCGCGTCAGCAGGCCCGCCGCCAGCGGCAGGACGACATAGAGGACCGTCGCCAGCACCAGCGTCCGCCACGGGACGACGATCTCGGTCACGCCCAGAAGCAGCGCCACGATGGGCGCGAAGGCGACCACCATGATGAGGTCGTTCACCGACACCTGCACCAGCGTATAGGTCGCGTCGCCCCGGGTCAGTTGCGACCAGACGAAGACCATCGCCGTGCAGGGCGCCGCGCCCAGCAGGATCAGGCCAGCGATGTATTGCTGCGCGTCTTGGGGCGCGATCCAGGGGGCGAAGACATGATCGAAGAACAGCACCGCCAGCAGTGCCATGGTGAAGGGCTTGATCAGCCAGTTGACGGCAAGGGTGATCAGCAGGCCCTTCGGCTGACGGGCAACGCCAGCCACGGCGCCGAAGTCCACGCTGACCATCATAGGATAGACCATCGCCCAGATCAGCACCGCGACGACAAGGTTGATCGAGGCGACCTCGGCCCCGGCGACGGCCTGCACCAGGCCCGGTGCCAGCACGCCCAGGGCAAGGCCCGCGATCATGGCCAGCCCGACCCAAAGGGTCAGCCAGCGCTCGAAAGGTCCCAAGGGGCTGGTCTGGTTCTGTGCCAGGTCGGTCATAGGGTTCGGCTTTCGGTCGATAAGGTGGGTAGGCAGTCGCAAGCAATCTGATCCAGGACCGGCCGGCACAGATCGGGCTGGCCGCCGCAGCAGTCCTCCATCAGAAAGCCCAGCATTCCGCGCATGGTCTCCATCCGGGCGAAATAGCGGATCGATCGACCTTCGCGCTCTGACCGGATCAGCTCTGCCGAGCTCAGGATGGTGAGGTTGTTCGACAGCGTATTGGAACGGACGTCCAGCGCCGCCGCGATGTCTCCGGCCACCATCCCCGAAGCACCGGCCCTGACCAGCAGGCGGAACACGTCCAGCCGCATGTCATGAGCCAAAGCCGAAAGTCCGGCCAGAACACGATTCTTTTCCATGTTTCATATATAATGGAAATAAATGAGCCGCGCAAGCCTGTCGAGAGCCGCTAAACCCGGGTTTCGCGGTTGCCTCGAAGATCCTGCAGCACCGCGTACCATCAACCCTGACAGCCGATTGACCTTTTGACGTCGCTGCAAATGCACTTTCCCCCGAGGCCGCGACCGGCACCCATGGCCTCCTTGCTCTGGAGTGAATGGGCCGCCGACCAGCCGCGACGTTGCAGTCTCGCCATGACATCGAGATCTGATGCAGAGCGGCAGCCGGCCGCCCTGCGCGGCATTTTCCGTCAGAAGGTCGAATCGACGATGACCTCTTCACCGAAGCTGCCGTTCTTCGGCTCGGGCTTGTAAGTCGAATTCGGCGCGCGCATGACGCGGATTGGGCGAATGTCAGCCTCGCGGGCCGCGCGCATGTCGCTATCGGCATCCCCGTAGTAGATGGTCAGTTCGTGATCCCGAAGGAATTCGAGCTTGTTCTCGGATGAGGCCGTGAACACCACGTCATTCATGTTCTCGATGCCGAAGGCGGTCTGTATGGCGCTGGTGAGCATTTCCTTACCACTGCCCTTCGTGCGTCCCGTAATGAAGTAAATCTCGTCACCACGCTCGGTGTGCATGTCGATCAGTTCCCGGGCGACCTCTTTAGGCACCGAGTACTGGTCGCATTTATTGGTGTGGATGTCGGTCCAGAATTCATCCATCCCAAGGTAGTCTTCCGAATCCGGCGAGTACTTCATCTTGCCGTAGTGGAAGCACGGACTCGAGAACAGCACCGTGTCGTCGACATCGAAGCCGACGGTCATCGCCGGCTGCCTCTCAAGGCTTGCGGCAATCTGTTCGACCGAAACCCAGTGCACGGGCGCTGTTGTCATAAGGTCTGACGCGGTGACGCCCGGATAGAGATTCGACGCATCCTGTGCGGATGCAGACCCTGCGACCATGATGGCGAAGACGAAAGCGCTGAGCGGCTTGATCATGACAGATTCCTTGTCGGTCCGGGCGGATGGGCCCTGAAGGTTGCAGAGGCGACACTGCCTCTGCGACAATTGAATGACATAAATATGACAGAGAGGGCAACTTGGCGGCGCGGGCTGGCGCCTTGCTGCTGATGCAACAAGTAGCACTTGCACGTGCCTGCCGGCTCAGGCGGCGGCTGCTGGCGCGGCGCGTTGTTGCCATGATCAGTCGAACGCAATGGCTCCGGCCATCGCAGATTGCCAACTGAAGCAAGGCTTTCGATTGTAGCTGACACGCTGGAGGGGGGCGAACGAACTGGGCAATACTGCGGCCATCATGGCGACCGGTCGCGACCCGCATGGCGCTGGACACTTTTCCGGCGTGCCGCGCCTCCATGATCGAAATGAAGAAAGTCTCGCAGACAAACTCCTCCGGGCCCCGGCGCGCGATGACTGGTGATGGGGGGTGATCCGTCCGGCCTGGTATTCGCCTATGCGCCCGACCGTGCGAGCGAGAGCGTCGGACGCACCCTGTAGGGCTTCGACGGCATGCCAAAACAGATGGTGGCTATACTCCCTGCAACCGCCTGACGCGTCGATCCCGGACAAGGGGAGGCGCCGATCACCGTCGCGCGCTGCGGGGCGCGTGCCCGGCGAGAACCGAAGGAGATCTTCGATCGCGACAGCCCTGAGATCGCAGCCGACGGGCTGGGCCTGATCGTTGAGCTGCACCAGACCCTGATCGAGATCCGCCTCCCCGCCAGCGGCTGTCGGGCCGCCAGGCGTGCAGTGCGCCGGTGGTCGCCGCGTTTGGCTGCAGCTGCAGTGTTGCCGGGTATCGATGAAGTCCCGCCTCGGCGAGAAGCTGGCCTACATCCTCCGCCACTGTGACGGACTGCAGGCCTCCCTGCACGACGGCCGTGTCGAGATCGACCTGCTGACCTCATGCCACGGTAGCACTCCGACAGGTTTAGGCGACTGGAAGCTGAGCAGAGCCGGCTCCTGGAAAGGGGACTATCGGTTGAGCGGATTGCCGGCCTTGCGCAAACGCGCGTGGTGAGGGCGCTGCACAAGCTGAAAGCTGGATGGCCGATTTCGATGATTGGGATGCGGCGTCATCACATACGACAGCTGTCACATGGTCGGACTGGTCTTCCCAGTCCTTGAACTGCGCCAGGCAACGCAGGACGGAAGCCGAAAGCACGATGCACGACGCCGCTGCTGACCGCGCTGCGATGTCCCTCTGCTGAACGAAATCGAGCTTGTGCCGATGGAACGAGGTAGGCAAAACCGTTTCTGGTATGGCGACCTCTTCACCTGCCAATATGTCGGGACTGTCATATGACGAGCAACATGGCTGCCAAGCCCCATGCCAATCCTCGGTCGATGTTCCTTGGCGCGAGGGGGCCATTGGGCGTGGTCCCGTTCGACTTAATGCGGGCAGGCCTGCACTTTGCTGCAAGTGGATCGGCCGCCCCGCCATCATGTGGGCAGGTCGGGACACGGGATGCGACAGGCTGGGGGCGCGGCTGATGCTGGGATTGTGGCTGATCGTCATGCTGCTGGTCCTGGGGCGGGTGCTGCGCATGCCGGGGCGGGTGACGCTGGCCACGATCGGGGTGCTGTGGGCGGGCATGATGCTGCTGCAGCTGATGCTGCCGGACAGCGCGGCGGCGCGGGCGGTGGGCGGCTCGGCCAGAGGCTGGCTGCTGCTGGGGGCGGCGGTGGCGCTGGTTGCGGGCTATCGCCGGGGGCTGGCCATGTTGCGGCGGCGTGCGGCGCCGTTGCCCCTGACCGCGGTGCCGGACGATGGCCTTTCCGATGTCGATCTCGATCGTTACGCCCGTCACTTGGTGCTGCGCCAGATCGGTGGGCCGGGGCAGATGCGGCTCAGGGCGGCGCGGGTGCTGGTCGTCGGTGCGGGCGGACTGGGGTCGCCCATCTGCCTCTATCTGGCGGCGGCGGGGGTGGGGCGCATCACGCTGGCCGATGACGACACCGTCAGCCTGTCGAACCTGCAGCGTCAGGTGATCTTCCGCGATGACCTTCAGGGCGAACCCAAGGCCTATGCCGCGGCCGAGGCCATGCTGAAGCTGAACCCGCGCATCGACGTCACGCCGCTGCTGCGCCGCATCGGCGAGAGTGACGGCGAGCTGATCGCGGACCATGACCTTGTCATCGACGGCACCGACAGCTTCGACGGCCGCGCGGCGATCAACCGGGCCTGCGTTGCGGCAGGGGTGCCGCTGATCTGGGGCGCAATCGCGCAATGGGAGGGGCAGGCCACCTTGTTCGACCCCGCGCGCGGCGGTCCCTGCATGGCCTGCCTGTTTCGCACCGCCCCCGTCCACGACGCCCCCTGTGCCGAGGCGGGCGTGGTCGGTGCCCTGCCGGGCGTCATCGGCAGCGTCATGGCGCTCGAGGCAATCAAGCATCTGACGGGTGCGGGGCAGGGGCTGCGCGGCCGGATGATGCTGTTCGACGGGCTTTACGGCGAAAACCGGATGGTCGAGGTGGCGCGCGACAGCGACTGCCCCGTTTGTGGCCCGCAAGCTCTGGCAACCGGCGCGGCGTGAGCCTAGGCTGCCTGCCGATGAAGGAGGCGCCGATGAACCGCGAACTGACTCACTGGACCGGCCCCGAGGGGCTGCCCCGCTTCGACCTGATCGACGATGGCGACTTCGCCCCCGCCTTCGACCGCGAACTGGCGTCGGCCGAGGCCGCGCACGAGGCGATCGCCGCCAATCCCGATGCGCCGACCTTCGCCAACACGATCGCCGCGATGGAAGTCGCCGACGAGGGGCTGAACCGCCTTCTGTCGATCTTCTACACGCTGGCTGGAGTCGATTCGAATGACGCACGGCAGGCGCTCCAGCGTGACTTCGCGCCGCGGCTGGCGGAATACGGCAGCCGGATCAGCATGGATCCACGGCTCTATGCACGGGTGAAGGCCGTGGCCGAGGGTGCCGAGGGACTGGCGCCCGAGGACCGTCGTATCACCGAGCTGGCGCTGCGTGACCTGACGCGGGCGGGCGCGGGGCTGGAGCCTGAAGACCGCGCCCGAATGGCTGCTATCCGGGCGCGGCTGGCGGTGCTGACGACCGATTTCACCCAGAACGTGCTGGCGGACGAACGTGACTTCATCCTGCCTGTCACCGACGACCGCCTGGCCGGACTTCCCGACTGGCTGGTCCGTGCCATGCGCGCCGCCGCGCGCGAACGGGGCTTGCAGGGGCAGGTGGTGACGCTGAATCGCTCGCTGATCGTGCCCTTCCTGGAACATGCCGACGACAGGGCCCTGCGCGAGACGGCCTTTCTGGCGTGGATCGCGCGCGGATCGGGCCGGGGGGCCGGCGGTGCCAAGACGGACAACCTGCCGCTGGTGCAGGAGATCCTGCAACTGCGACACGAACGGGCACGGCTGCTGGGTCACGATGATTTCGCGAGCTGGAAGCTGGAGACGCAGATGGCCGCGACGCCCGACCGGGTCGAGGACCTGCTGTTGCAGGTCTGGACCGCAGCCCGCGCCCGCGCGGCCGAGGATCAGGACAAGCTGACGGCGATGCTGCATCACGACGGCGTCAATGGCACGCTCGAGGCCTGGGACTGGCGCTATTATGCGGAACGGCTGCGCCAGCAAGAACACAGCTTCGACGCGGGGCAGGTGGCGCCCTATCTGACGCTGGAGGCGATGCTGGGTGCCGTCTTCGACGTGGCGCATCGCCTGTTCGGGCTGGAGTTCGAGGCGACGGAGGCGCCGCTCTGGGCGCCGGACGTCCGGGCTTGGCGGGTGACGCGGGGTGGCCGACTGATGGCGATCTTCGTCGGCGACTTCTTCGCGCGGCCCTCGAAGCGGTCGGGGGCCTGGTGTTCGGCCCTGCAGATGCAGCACAAGATCGGGGATGGACAGCGGGCCATCGTGGTGAACGTCTGCAACTTCACCCCACCGGAAACGGCGGGCGGACCGGCTTTCCTGTCGTGGGACGACGCGCGGACGCTGTTCCACGAGTTCGGCCATGCAACCCATCACATTCTGTCTGACGTACACTGGCCGTCAATCTCGGGGACATCGGTCGCCCAGGATTTCGTCGAGCTTCCGAGCCAGCTTTACGAGCATTGGCTGGAGCAGCCGTCGGTGCTGGATGCTCATGCCCGCCACCATGAAACCGGCGCACCCCTCCCGGCGGATCTGCGCGACCGCCTGCTGGCGGCAGGCAATGCAGACGCGGGTTTCTCGACCGTGGAATACCTGGAGAGCGCGCTGGTGGACCTCGCCTTCCACCGAGGCGCGCCGCCGGCGGATGCCATGGCGCGGCAGGCCGAGGTGCTGGACGGCCTCGATGCACCGGCGGCGATCCCGATGCGCCACGCGACACCGCATTTTGCGCATGTCTTTGCCGGGGATGGCTATGCGGCGGGATACTACAGCTATATGTGGTCCGAGGTCATGGATGCCGACGCCTTCGCGGCTTTCGAGGAGACTGGCGATGTCTTCGATCCGGCCACGGCCCGGCGGCTGGAGGAGACGATCCTGTCGCGCGGCGGATCGGCACCTGCCGACGATCTGTGGATGGCATTCCGCGGGCGCATGCCGGGCGTTGACGCGCTGCTGAAGGGCCGCGGGTTGACCTAAGGCAGAAGAGCCGACCTTCGGTCGGCGCCCTGCCGGGCAGGCCGGGGGGGGGGGGGGGGGGGGCGCCGCCCCGGGGCGCCCGCGCCGCGGCGCTAACACCCGACCCCC
>JAYZBS010000125.1:0-27640 GCA_036338635.1 Pseudomonadota bacterium
GCCGCAGAGATCACTGCCGATCAACGCGATCCCCTCGTCCATCAGGAAGCGCCGGGCCGCGTCGGCGTTGCGCTGCCCGATATCCGGCAACCCCGCCATCATGCGTGCGCCACCGAACAGCTTTGCGCGCAGCCTTCCGCGCGTGGCGCCGCGCCTCAGGAGGCCGTTCACAAGCACCTCCATCGCCGCTGCCGCATAGCGAATGTCGGAACCACCCGGCCCCGAATCAGGCAGAAGGAAGTGGTTCATTCCGCCGATCCCCCGTTCCGGATCGGCGATACAGGCCGACACGCAGGATCCGAGCACGGTGGTGATGACCATGTCCGGGTCGTCGTGGATCGCATGTTCACCCTGGATGACGTGGATGACCTTGACGGCTTCGATCCGCGTCATGATGCAAACCTCGTGCGGCCCATCTCCCGCGCCAGAAGCGCCGCGCCGATCCGGGCAAGGGGCAGAACCTCTGCCGCGCCCCCCATTTCGACCGCCATCCGCGGCATGCCCCAGACGACTGAAGTCTCGCGGTCCTGCGCGATGGTGGCGGCGCCTGCGCGACGCAGGCGGCACATGCCTTCTGCTCCGTCGGCGCCCATTCCAGTCAGGATCGCGGCCCGCAGATCAAGGCGCCCGGCCAAGGCGACAGCTTCGGAGAAGAGCACGTCGACCGAAGGCCGGTGCCCCGAGACTGCTGGCCCCGCCAGCAGCCGAGTCCGCGGACCGCCGCGCAGTTCCACAGCCAGGTGCTGCTCCGGCGCCGCAGCCAGATAGACGGTGCCACGGCGCAGCGGCGTGGCGTCGACGGCGGCCACGACCGTCGGCGCCAGCATCTGGTCCAAGCGCCGAACAAGCCCGTCGGCAAAGCCTGGGCGGATGTGCTGGACCACCAGCGTCGGCGGACAGTCCACCGGAAAGGTCCCCAGCACGGCCTCAAGCGCGGTGATGCCGCCGGTCGACGCGCCGATCAGGATCATCGAATCGACCGGGGCGGTCTGCGGGACCGATCGTCCACGTGGGGCGCTGACCGGCCAGCCGCCCAAGTCGCGGATCAGCGTCGCCGACAGGCGTTCGGCCGCGCTGTCCAAGCTTGCCCCGCCCTGCCCTTCCTTGAAGATCACGACATCCGCCTCGATCATTGCAAGCATGTCGGACAGCATCTCGAACTCGGGCATGTCGGCCAGATCCGAGGCGATGGCCACGCGCCGGGGAAGATGCTTCTCGATCAGGACATAAGCCTCGCCCAAGGTCGCGGCCGGCAACGCGGTGACCTTGCCTTCGGCTTCGCAGCAACGGCGGATGGCCATGCGCCGTGCGGCGTTGGAATCGGCAATGAGCAGGATCGCTTTCGGCACGTGCACCCTCCGGACAATGTCCTGCGAAGTTGCGATGGAAAAGGTGAAGAATTCCCTCCTCTCGGGCTGTCCGGATCTGTGGCATTTTAAGTTCGCACGGAACGCTTCGTTAAGGATCGGATGCTACCGATGGTGGTGCCGATTACCGAAACGAGATGGATCACATGCACGCCCTGCCCCTGCCAGAGACATTCGACCGCAAGGCTGTCGCGCTGTTCGCGCAGACGCTGATTGACCACCGTGGCAAGGATGCCGTCCTGGATGCCGCGTCGGTGACGCGGATCGGTGTTCCCGCGGTCGAGCTTCTGGTGGCCGCACAAAAGCAGTGGCTGGCCGACGGGCGCAGCCTGCGGGTCCGTGACCCTTCGGCGGCATTTCTCGCGACGCTCGACGATGTCGGCGCCTCCCTAGATCTCTTGCAAGCAGAGGCCCCTGCATGACCACCCGCATCTTGGCGGTCGACGATTCGCCTACAATTCGCGCGCTGGTCTCGAAGGCCCTGCGCAACGCCGGCTTCGAGGTCTTCCTGGCCTCTGACGGTGTGGAAGGCGTGGGCGCATTGTCCGAAGCCGACCCTCACCTGATCATCACCGACATCAACATGCCCCGCATGGACGGCTTCGGTCTTATCGAGAGCGTCCGTTCGACCGGCTCCCATGCCGAGGTGCCAATCCTGGTCCTGACCACCGAAAGCGGCGCCGACTTGAAGGCCCGCGCACGCAGCGCCGGGGCGACCGGCTGGATCGTGAAACCCTTCGAGGACGCGCGCCTGATCGCCGTTATCGACAAGGTACTGGGGCGCTAAAATGGACGAGATGGACGAATTCCGCGAGATGTTCTTCGTCGAATGCGACGAACTTCTGGAAGGCCTGGCCAACGGCCTGCGGAAAATGGAGGATCCCGACTTCGACAAGGAGACGGTGCACGCCGTCTTCCGGGCGGTGCATTCGATCAAGGGCGGCGCCGCGGCGTTTGCCCTGACGACGCTCGTGACCTTCGCACACCGGTTCGAGACGCTTCTGGACCTGATCCGATCTGACCGGATGGACACGCCGCCCCAGATCATCGCTCTTCTGCACCGGTCGTCTGATTGTCTGTCCGACCTGGTGATGGCCGCGCGTCAGTTGGCGGATCCCGATCAGGCGCATGTCGACGGCCTTCTGGCCGAACTTGACGCGCTGATCGAGGATGACGATCCGGCCGCGGATACATCATTTGAATTCACGCCGATCATCCTTGACTTCGGCGACGCCCCGATCCCGGTTCCGACCGCCGAAGAAGGCATCATCGTCCGGATGACGCCAAATTTCGAGCTATATCGGTCTGGCAACGATCCGCTGGCGCTGCTGGCGGCCCTGCGAAAGCTGGGCGACGCGACGGTCGAACTGAACGTCGATGCGGTGCCGCTGCTGGAAGATTGGGCCTTGGAACGGCCCCAACTGGGTTGGACCATCCGCATCTCCGGTGCGGTATCCGAACTGGACGTCCGCTCCGTCTTCGAGTTCGTCGACGATTGCTGTCGGCTGTCGATCAGCCGGATCGAGGGAGAGCAGCCCGTGATGGCGCAGCTGCCGATGGCCGATCCGGTCATGGACACGCCGCCCTCGCCCACTTCGGCCCCGCTGGCACCCGTTGCCGAAATGCCGCCCGTTGTTGCCCCACCAGCGGCGCGACCCTCGGGCGCCGTGACCGAGCCTGCGCAGGGCGCCACGATCCGCGTGGGCCTGGACCGCGTCGACCGGCTGATGAACATGATCGGCGAACTGGTCATCAAGGAGGCCATGCTGTCCCAGGTGATCCAGACGGCGGGGCTGCACGAATCGCCCGACGTCGTCGCCGGTCTCGACTCGATCCGGCAGCTGGCAGGCGATATTCAGGAAAGCGTCATGGCAATCCGGGCCCAGCCGCTGAAACTGGTCTTCCAGCGCATGCACCGCATCCTGCGAGAGGCGGCGGACGCCACCGGCAAGCCGGTGCGTCTGGTCACC
Source organism: Pseudomonadota bacterium (assembly GCA_036338635.1). Classification (GTDB taxonomy): domain Bacteria; phylum Pseudomonadota; class Alphaproteobacteria; order Rhodobacterales; family Rhodobacteraceae; genus Paracoccus. The sequence goes on from JAYZBS010000125.1 coordinate 3,338, forward strand.
ATCGGTGAGCAGACCGAGGTCGACAAGACGATGATCGAACGGCTGGTCGATCCGCTGACGCACATGATCCGCAATTCAGTCGATCACGGGCTGGAAGATGCGCTCACGCGTCAAAGGCGCGGAAAGCCGCAGGAGGGCACGATCACCCTCTCGGCCGCCCACCGGTCGGGTCGTGTCCAGATCGAGATTTCGGATGATGGGGGCGGGATCAACCGCTTGAAGGTCCGCCAGATCGCCGAGGACAAGGGACTGATTGCGCCGGGCAGCAACCTGACGCCGTCGGAAATCGACCAGCTGCTGTTCCTGCCGGGCTTCTCGTCGAAGGAGGAGGTCTCGGCGCTGTCGGGGCGCGGCGTCGGGCTGGACGTGGTGCGCCGCGAGATCATGGCGCTTGGCGGCCGGGTGATGATCGATTCGATCGAGGGCAAGGGCACGACCTTCTCGATCGCGCTGCCCCTGACGCTGGCGGTTCTGGAAGGCATGCTGATTCAACTGGGAGGCCAGACGATGGTGCTGCCCATCACCGCCGTGCAAGAGACGCTGCAGCCTGACCGCTCGATGCTGCACGGCGTGGGCAGGGATTCGCAATTGCTGGCCAACCGCGGGGACCTGATCCCGATCATCGACCTTTGCCAGACCTTCGGGCTGGACGAGGCCGAAAAGGAGGGGGGCGTCCTGATCGTGGTGGAAAGCGACAGCAGAAAGCGCGCGGCCTTCCGCGTCGACGGCATCTTCGACCAGCGCCAGGTCGTCATCAAGAGCCTGGAGCAGAACTATGGCCGCGTCCCCGGCGTCTCGGCCGCAACGATCCTCGGTGACGGCAAGATCGCACTGATCATCGATCCCGAGGAAATCATTCTGTCTTTGTCAAACGACCATGGCCGCCACATGGCTGCCATGGCCTCAAACGGGTGACACATGCTGCAAGCCATCTCCTCCAATGCCATCGGACAAAGCGACGTCGTCGCGTTCAAGCTTGCCGATCAGGACTTCTGCATCGACATCGGCCTCGTGCGCGAGATCCGCGGCTGGACGCCCACCACCATGCTGCCCCACGCCCCGGGGTACGTGAAGGGCGTGATCAACCTGCGCGGATCGGTCGTCACGGTCGTCGATCTGTCCGCGCGGCTGGGGTTCGGGCCCGCGACCCCGTCGCAACGCCACGTGGTCATCATCGCGATGCATGCCGGGCGCGTGGTCGGGCTTCTGGCAGATCTCGTCTCGGACATCCTCACCATCGACGAGGATCACATCCAGGGCGTTCCCGACATCGCCTCGAACCCGGCGCGGGAATTCATCACCGGCATGATCACGCTGGAGGATGGCCGCATCCTGCGCAAGATCGACCTGGCGCAGCTGCTGCCCGTTCCGCACGGAGCCGACGCTTGAGCATGCCCTCTGCCCCCGGTCCCCAGCTGAGCGACGTCCAGTTCCGCAAGATCGCGGGCCTGGTCTACGAGGACAGCGGGATCATCCTGTCCGAGGCCAAGCGCAGCCTGCTGATGGCCCGCCTGAACCGCAGGCTACGCGCGCTGTCGCTGCCGGACTATGGCGCCTATTGCCAGCGCTTGGACAGCCGCGATGGCGCGGACGAACGTCGCCACCTGCTGTCGGCGATCACCACCAACGTCACGGCCTTCTACCGCGAGAACCACCACTTCCAGTCCCTGGCCCGCGACATCCTGCCGCCGCTGGTCGAACAGGTCCGGCGTGGCCGCAAGCTGCGGATCTGGTCCGCCGCCTGCTCCTCAGGCGAGGAGGCCTACTCCATCGCCCTGACGCTTCTGGAGGTGATGCCCGATGCCGCCCGTCACGACGCGCTGATCCTGGCAACCGATATCGACCCTGAGATGGTGGACAGGGCCGAACGCGGCGTCTTCTCGGAAGAGGGCATCAAGCCCGTCGCCCCGGCGCAGGTGAAGCGCCACTTCCAAGCCACCCAGGCGGGCGTCGAGGCTAGCGCCGAGATCAGGGGCATCATGCGCTTCGCAGAACTGAACCTTCACGGAGACTGGCCCTTTTCGGGACGGTTCGATGTGATCTTCTGCCGCAATGCCGCGATCTATTTCGACAGTCCCTCGCGGCGGCGTCTTTGGTCGCGCTTCGCGGGCGCGATCGAACCTGGCGGCTCTCTCTATATCGGTCATTCCGAACGCCTCGACGGCCCCGCAGGCGCCTGCTTCGACGTGGCTGGCACCACCCACTATCGCCGCAACCTTCACCCTGTTCCGACCACTACCTGAAAGACCCAAAATGGCACTCAAATCGAACCTTCACGTCATGGTGGTCGACGACATGACCATCAGCCGCTCTTTGATCGAGCAGGCACTGGACTGGGCCGGGCTCGTCAACGTGCAATACGAAGCCAACGGCGAAAACGCGTTCCGCAGGCTGGCGGCGGCCCCCGTTCATCTGGTCATCTCGGACTACAACATGCCGGGGATGGACGGTCTGTCGCTGCTCGAGGCGCTGCGCCAGAACCCCAGCACCCAGCGGATCGGTTTCATCCTGATCACCGGCACCGCCAACCGCGAGATGATCGAGCGGGGACAGCGTGCGGGAATGAACAACTTTATTGCCAAGCCCTTCACCAAGGAAGCGCTGCTGCGCTGCATCGAGTCGGTGACGGGAAAGTTGCAATGATGAAGGGCTGCGGGCCGGTCTCGTACGCCAGTGACAGGCCGCTGATCGACGGGATCCTTGCCGCCGAACGTGAAGCCCAGCGGTTGGCGGCCTCGCTGACCGCCTTCGACCGGGCGCTTGCAGAAGGCGGTGACGCGGCCGCTTCGTTGCAAGGCGCCGACCTTCTTCGCCAAGAGGCCGAGGGGCTGGCACGTTTTCTGGGTGCACTTGCTGCCGCGGGAGGCGATCCCGCGGCGGCAGTGCAAGGATTGGACCTGAGGGCGCAGGCCGAGCGGCTGTCCGGCCGCCCAGCAGCAGCCGTGCAGCATGTCCCGCCAGATGAGGTCTGGGATACGCCAGCCCCGTGATCCCGGCATCGAAATTTGCCGTGAACCGCGATGTGCCACACAGGCCGCTTCGGCCGGCGCATCTGAACCCGCCGGCGTGCGGACAACCCGAGGGGCGGCGATTCCGGCGCCGCCCCCTTTTCATCGTCGTCCATATGCCTATGCTTGCCCCTGACAAGGAAGGAAGATGGCATGGCGCGTTCTGGACTCGACTATGGCGGAATGATGCTGCAGGCGCTGCAGGGCATGATCGCCGAGGTGCTGCGCAAGGTCGCGGCCGAGGGGCTGCCGGGAGATCACCACTTCTTCATCACCTTCGACACCCGCGAAGACGGCGTCGAGATGGCGGACTGGCTCCGCCAGCGCTATCCCGAGGAGATGACGATTGTCGTCCAGCACTGGTTCGACAACCTGACGATCCAGCCGGACCACTTTACGATCACGTTGAACTTCGGCAACTCGCCCGAGCCGCTGAAGATCCCCTTTGACGCGCTGCGCACCTTCGTCGACCCCTCGGTCGAATTCGGCCTACGGTTCGAGACGCAGGAAAGCGCAACTGATGAGGAGGAGGACGAGGACGCCGAATACCATCTCGACGCCGAAGATGACGGCGATGACACCCCACCGTCGGGCGGCGGGGAAGTGGTTCGCCTCGACCGATGGCGGAAATAGTCGCGTCGATGCGGGGACTGTCGGCCTTTCCGATCACGCCAACCTCTGAGGACGGGCAGCCGATCCTGAACGACCTCTGCGGTCTGATCCGGCGTCTGGCCAGGTCTGGCGTCGACAGCATTGGCCTGCTGGGCTCCACCGGCGGCTATGCCTATCTGGACCCCGGCCAACGACGGCAGGTGGTGGAGGCAGCGTTGCAGGCGGCGGATAGCAAGGTGCCCGTCATCGTCGGGGTTGGCGCGCTGCGCACCGATACTGCGGCATCGCTGGCGCGTCATGCATCCGAAGTGGGCGCGGCAAGCCTGCTGCTGGCGCCGATGTCCTACACGCCACTGACCGATGACGAGGTCCTTCGACATTTCCGGGCGGTGGCCGACGCATCGGACCTGCCGATCTGCATCTACAACAACCCCTCCACCACGCACTTCATCTTTTCGACCCAACTGCTGGCGCGTCTGGCGATGCTGCCCACCATAACAGCGGTGAAGATGCCCCTGCCCGCCGATGGTGATTTTGCCGCCCAGATCGACCTGCTGCGCCGGGACCTGCCGCCGGGCTTTGTCATCGGTTACAGCGGCGACTGGGGTTGCGCCGAGGCCCTGCTGCGGGGCGCCGACGCCTGGTTCAGCGTGGCGGCAGGACTGTGGCCCGAACAAACGGCGTTGCTGGCGCGCGCCGCCAGCGACGGCGACCAAACCGCGACCGCCCTCTGGCAAGACCGGTTCGGGCCGCTCTGGGAACTGTTCCGGGCCTACGGAAGCTTCCGCGTGGTATACGCTGCGGCGAACATCCTGGGCCTGACGACTGCCCGTCCACCGCGCCCGATCCTGCCGCTGCCAGACCTGATCCAGGCCGAGGTCAGAGCCGCCGTCGCCGCACTGGAAAGCTGAGAGGCTGTCAGCGACGGTATGCAGCGGCATGCGAATTGCGTCCGCGCCCGGCTGCCGCTACACCCCTCAACGAAACCGTGAGGGAGCGACCCGATGACCAAGACCCGCACCGAAACCGACAGCTTCGGCCCGCTGGAAGTTGATGCCAGCAAGTACTGGGGCGCGCAGACGCAGCGTTCCATCATCAACTTCCCCATCGGGTGGGAGCGTCAGCCCGTCCCGATCATCCGCGCCCTGGGCGCGATCAAGCTGGCGGCAGCGCGCGTGAACCGTGCCTCGGGCGATCTTCCGGCCGATCTGGCCGACGCGATGGAACAGGCCGCGACCGAGGTCTTCAAGGGCAAGTTTGACGACAACTTCCCTCTGGTCGTCTGGCAGACCGGGTCCGGCACGCAGTCGAACATGAACGCCAACGAGGTCGTCAGCAACCGCGCGATCGAGATCATGGGCGGAGAGATGGGCAGCAAGAAGCCCGTCCATCCCAACGATCACTGCAACATGGGTCAGTCCTCGAACGATACGTTCCCGACCGCGATGCATGTCGCCATCGGCATGCAGGCCCGCGACGTGCTGCTGCCGGGGCTGGAAAAGCTGGCCGCCGCGCTGGAGGCGAAGTCGGACGAGTTCAAGGACATCATCAAGATCGGCCGCACCCACACGCAGGACGCGACGCCCCTGACCCTGGGCCAGGAATTTGGCGGCTATGCCCATCAGGTCCGAAAGGGGATCGAGCGGGTGAAGGCCTGCCTGCCTGACATCTACGAATTGGCTCAGGGCGGCACCGCCGTCGGCACCGGGCTGAACACCAGGAAGGGCTGGGACACGGCCATTGCGGCCGAGATCGCCAAGATCACCGACCTGCCCTTCGTCACCGCGCCGAACAAGTTCGAGGCGCTGGCCGCCCATGACGCGATGGTCATGTTCTCGGGCGCGCTGAAGACGGTCGCGGGATCATTGTTCAAGATCGCGAACGACATGCGGCTTTTGGGCTCGGGGCCCCGCTCGGGCCTCGGCGAGCTGATCCTGCCCGAGAACGAGCCGGGGTCGTCGATCATGCCGGGCAAGGTGAACCCGACGCAGGCCGAGGCTCTGACCATGGTCTGCGCCCATGTGATGGGCAACGACGCGGCCGTCGGATTTGCCGGCAGCCAAGGCCATTTCGAGCTGAACGTCTATAACCCGATGATGTCCTACAACGTGCTGCAGTCGATGCAGCTTCTGGGGGACGCGGCCTCCAGCTTCACCGACAACATGGTCGTGGGCACCAAGGCCAATGTCGAGCGGATCGAGAAGCTGATGAAGGAATCGCTGATGCTGGTGACGGCGCTGGCGCCGACCATCGGCTATGACAACGCGACAAAGGTCGCCAAGACCGCCCACAAGAACGGCACCACCCTGCGCGAGGAGGCGATCAACCTGGGCTTTGTCGACGGAGAGACCTTCGACCGCGTGGTCCGTCCCGAGGAGATGATCAGCCCCAAGGGCTGATGCCTCTTGCCTCTTGACCCGACCCTTGCGGGGCGCGCTATTCTTGGTGCGCCCCGTTTCCAGTTCCGGACCCATGACCAGCATCATCAACCTGCGCCAGGCCCGCAAATCCCGCGCCCGCGACGAAAAGCGCGCCCGCGGCGACACGAATGCGGCGATCCACGGCGAACCGAAGCCTATGCGCGATGCGCGGAAGGCCGAAGAGGACCGCGCGAGGCGGGTGCTCGACGCCCACCGCGCCGCTCAGGACCCAGAGGAATGATCGACCTTCCGCCGATGACGCCGCCGATCAAACGGTCGGTGACCATCGACGGACACCGGACCTCGGTTTCGCTCGAGGATCCGTTCTGGAAGGCGTTGGCAGACTTGGCCGCCGCCCGCGGGATCACCCGCGCCGCGCTGATCGGGCTGATCGACCATGCACGCCCGCCAGAGGTCGGCCTTGCCACCTCGCTGCGCCTGTTCGTCGTGGACAGTCTGATGTCGGATCGCCGGGCCTGAGACCGCCTGCCGATCAGCGGGCGCCGATATGGGTCGAGGTCAGATCCAGCAGGATGTCGCCGTCGGCGTTGCGGACCTGGGTGCGGACGGTCGACACGTGTCGCGCACGCCTCATCCACCGTGCCCGGGCGGTCAGCACGCCGCCGCCGCGGTTCGACAGGACCTGCGCATTGATGGTGATTGCCTCGGGGACGCTGTCGACTTCTTCCTGCGGCTGCTCTCCTCCGAGGACGAGACAGGTGGCGATCATGTCCGCGAACCAGACCAGCGCGCCGGGCTGGATCGTTCCTTGCGCGCTGAGGATGTCGTCATTCACGGTCATTTCGCCCTCGACCTCGGTCTGGCTGACTCCCGTGATGTCGCAGTCGATCTTGCCGCTAAGCGTCCGTTCAGTCATCGCAGATCATTCCTCTCAGCTGTCGGACAGCGGCCGCACGCGAACCCAAGCTGCCGCGTTCAGTCGACCAGCCGAGCGATCAGCGCCGAGGTATCCCACCGGCCACCGCCCATCAGCTGGACGTCCTTGTAGAACTGATCGACCAACGCCGTGACCGGCAATAAGGCTCCCACCTCGTCTGCCGCGGCAAGGCAGATCGCCAGATCCTTGCGCATCCAGTCGACCGCGAAGCCGTGTTCGAAATGACCCTCGGCCATGGTGGCGTGGCGGTTCACCATCTGCCAGCTCCCCGCGGCGCCCTGACTGATCACCTCGACCACGGCGGCCGTGTCCAACCCCGACTTGCGCGCGAAGGCCAACGACTCGGACAGCGCCTGCACTAGGCCCGCAATGGCGATCTGGTTGCACATCTTCGTCAGCTGCCCCGCCCCGACCGCACCCATACGACGGCAGATCTTGGCATAGACGCCGATCACCTGCGCCGCGCGGTCGAAGTCCGCCGCATCGCCGCCGCACATGATCGACAGCTGCCCGTTCTCTGCCCCGGCCTGCCCGCCCGACACCGGCGCATCGACATATCCCAACCCCGCCTCGTGCGCGATCTGGGCCAGCTCTCGCGTGACCTCGGCCGAAACCGTGGTGTGGTCAACGAAGACCGCGCCCTTCGACATCCCGGCGAACGCGCCGTCGGGGCCAAGGCAGATCTGGCGCAGGTCGTCGTCATTGCCGACGCAGGCCATCACGAACTCGGCGCCCTCGGCCGCCTCTCGCGGGGTGGCGGCGTGGCGGCCGCCGTGGCGTTCGGACCAAGCCTGCGCCTTCGCCGGGCTGCGATTGAAGACGGCCATCTGATGTCCCGCCTTGGCCAGGTGGCCGGCCATCGGAAAACCCATCACTCCAAGTCCCAGAAACGCCGCTGCAGCCATCGCTTTTCTCCTGCCGATCACCCTGTCGCCGCGCGTTGAATTGGCGGCGCGGCTGTCCTATGCAGCACACCACCACCCATGCGCGCCCGGGTCAACCCGTGCCGCGACCCGGCCCGAGGACTTGCCCGATATGCTGACCCTGTTTCGCTGGCTCTTGCGGCTGACCGTCGGGCTGATGATCCTGATCGTGCTGTCGGCCGGCCTGGTCTGGTATTTTTCGATGCGGTCGCTGCCCGACTATGATGGCCGGTTCAGGGTTCAGGGCATCGACGCCCCGGTCGAGATCGTCCGCTCGACCGAAAACGTCCCGCACATCTTCGCCAAGAATGACACCGATGCGTTCTTCGCGTTGGGTCTGGTCCATGCCCAGGACCGCCTGTTCCAGATGACGCTGCTGCGACGCACCGCCCAGGGTCGAATGGCCGAGGTCCAGGGTTCGCAAGCCCTGTCTGCGGACGTGCTGGTTCGGCGGCTGGAGATCTATCGCTCGGCGCAGGCGTCCTTCGACGTACAGGACGACGCCACCAAGGCTGCACTGCGCGCCTATGCAGACGGTGTGAACCAGTGGATCCGCATCGTCAACGAAGGCGCAATGGGCCGGGGCGCGCCGGAGTTCTTCCTCTATCCCGACGTGATCACGTTCTGGCAGCCCGCCGATTCGATGGCCATCCTGAAGCTGCTGGCCGCCAGCAGCACCACCGCCGCCGTGGACGAGATCCTGCGCGCGCGCCTGTCCCTGGCCTGGCCTGAACGTGGCCCCGAGCTGATCGACGGTCCAGGCATCCCTGACGACCTGCCGACCTACAGTTCGCTCTTCCCCGACGCGCGTCTCGGAATTCCAGAACGGCGGCGCGATCCGGGTGCGATCCGCGAGCAGGGCAGCTTCCTGCGTCCCGCCCTGCCCGTCGGTGGCAACGTCTTTGGCGCAGGTCCGCAGCGCACGGCGGCGGAAGGTTCACTTCTGGCCAACGACCTGCAGACAGGACTGACGGCGCCGTCTCTCTTCTATCTTGCCCGGATCGAGCTTCAGGGCGGCGGCGTCATCGGCGCCACGATCCCCGGCATGCCGCTGGTCCTGTCGGGACGCAGCCAGGCGTTCTCGTGGGGGATCGCGCCCCTGCATATCGACGATGCCGACATTGCGATCGAGGAAGTGCAGCCCGGAAACACCAACCGGTATCGCGGCCCGCGCGGCTGGACCGAGTTCGAGACGCGGACCGAAACGATCCGGGTTCTTGACGGCAGCGCCCGGACAGTCACCCTGCGCGCCACCCAGAACGGCCCGGTCCTGTCCTCGCTGGATCCCGGACTGGCCGATGTGATCCCCATCGGCCATGTCGCGGCACTTCGCTGGACGGGCCTCTCGCGGCAGGACACGACGATGTCGTCGCTGATGGCGCTCATGCGGTCGGACACGGCGGCCGAGGCCGGGCGCGCGCTGTCAGGCGTCATGGCGCCCGCCATGACGGTGACCCTTGCCGACCGCCAGCGGCTTTTGCGGCTGACCGCGGGTGCGGCGCCCGAGCGTGGCCCCGACCACCCGACCGCAGGGGTCATGCCGTCGCCAGGCTGGCTGCCTGAAACCGCCTGGCTCGGCGCCACCTCCCTTGCGGCAGAGCCGCAGGGTCCGGCCGTCGCTCTTGCACTCGACACCGATGAGGACGCCGCACTCGGGATGCGGCACAAGCGGCTCGAGAAGCTGCTGGGCGATCGCGACGTCCACTCTCGCGACAGCTTCATCGCGGCGCAGCTCGATGTTGTCAGCCCTGCAGCGCGGGCGCTTTTGCCGCTTGTGGGGGCAAACCTGTGGTTCACGGGCGAGCCCTCCGCCCCCGGCACGCCGGAACGCCAGCGCCAGGACGCGCTGACGCTGCTGGCCGAATGGGACGGCGCGATGAACGAATACCTGCCCGAACCGCTGATCTATGCCGCGTGGATGTCGGCGCTGCAGGACAGGCTGATCCGGGACGAGCTGGGGCCCCTGGCCGACGACATCACTCAGCTGCAACCCGGCTTCATCGACAGGGTGTTCCGCAACAGCGGCGGCGCAGGGGCCTGGTGTAATGTCATCCAGAGCGCCGTGACCGAAGACTGCGCCCTGATCGCGCGGCAGTCCTTGGACCGTGCGATCCTTGACCTGTCGGCGCGCTATGGCAGCGACGTGGCCAGCTGGCGTTGGGGCGACGCGCACCAGGCGCACCACATCCATCCCGGACTCGGCGCTTTGCCGGCGCTTGCTTGGATCGTGAACATCACGCAGTCCATCTCGGGCGGGGAATTCACCGTCGCGCGCACCGGCCTTCTGGCAACCGGTCCGCAACCATTCGAGGCCGTCAGTGGGGCGGGCTATCGCGGCGTCTATGATCTGGCGGACCCCGACAGCTCGGTGTTCATCACCTCGACGGGTCAGTCAGGCCATCCGTTTTCGCGTCACTATGATGACATGGCGGGCCTGTGGCGGCGCGGCGAATATGTCGGCATGTCGCTGGACCCCGACCTTGCCCGCGCGGCGGCGGTGGGCGTCACGATCCTGACGCCGGCCGACTGACGTCACCGCTTCGTCCGGCTGCAAAGAAACGGGGGCACCAAGCCCCCGTCACCATCAGAAGTGGATCGCGCGGCCGTAGGCGTCCAGAACGGCCTCGTGCATCATCTCGGACAGGGTCGGGTGCGGGAAGACCGTCTCCATCAGGTCCTGTTCGGTCGTTTCGAGTTGTCGGCCAACGACATAGCCCTGGATCAGCTCGGTCACCTCGGCGCCGACCATGTGGGCGCCCAGAAGCTCTCCGGTCTTGGCATCGAAGATGGTCTTGATCATGCCCTCGGGTTCGCCAAGGGCAATGGCCTTGCCGTTGCCGATGAAGGGGAAGCGGCCGACCTTGATGTCCAACCCCTGCTCTTTCGCCTTCTGCTCGGTTAGGCCGACGCTGGCGACCTGCGGCTGGCAATAGGTGCAGCCGGCGATGCTGCCCGGCTTGATCGGGTGCGGGTGCTTGCCCGCGATCAACTCTGCGACCATGACGCCTTCATGGCTGGCCTTGTGCGCCAGCCAAGGCGCACCTGCCAGGTCCCCGATGGCATAGACGCCCTCTACCCCTGTACGGCAGTATTCGTCGGTGATGACGTGAGTGCGATCGACCTTGATCCCCGCCTCCTCCAGGCCCAGCCCCTCGGTGTTGCCAACGATGCCGACGGCCGAGATCACGGTATCGAACTCCTGCGTCTCGACCTTGCCGCCGGTCTCGATATGGGCGGTGACGGTATCGCCCTTGCGGTCCAGCTTCTTGACGCCGGCCTTTTCCATGATCGTCATGCCTTGCTTGACGAACTGCTTCTTGGCAAAGGCGCTGATCTCGGCATCCTCGACCGGCAGGACGCGGTCCATGACCTCGACCACGGTCGTCTTGGCGCCCAAGGTGTTGAAGAAGCTGGCGAACTCGATTCCGATGGCCCCCGATCCGATGACCAGCAACTTCTTGGGCATATGCGGCGGCACAAGCGCGTGCTTGTAGTTCCAGACCAGCTTGCCGTCGGGCTCCAGCCCCGGCAGTTCACGGGCGCGTGCGCCGGTGGCCAGGACGATGGATTTCGCGGTGATCTCCTCGGTGCCCTTGTCGGTCTTGACAGTGACGCGGCCCTTCCCGGCCAGCTTCGCCTCGCCCATGATCGTCGTGACCTTGTTCTTCTTGAACAGGTGCCCGATCCCGCCAGACAGCTGCTTGGCAACGCCACGCGACCGCTTCACCACCGCGTCCAGATCATAGCCGATGCCGTCGGCCTTCAGGCCAAAATCCTTGGCGCGGTGCATCAGGTGATACACCTCGGCGCTGCGCAGCATCGCCTTTGTCGGGATGCAGCCCCAGTTCAGGCAGATGCCGCCCAGATGCTCGCGTTCGATACAGGCCACCTTCAGGCCCAGCTGCGCGCCACGGATCGCAGCGACATAGCCGCCGGGTCCGGCGCCGATCACCACCATATCGAAATTCTGGGCCATCACGTCCCCCGCTGACAAAAATATAGTTCAGCGTTAAACGTTTTGCCGCAGGGCGGCAAGCGCGGCTCAGCCGTGGTTGGCGCGGCGCGATTCCTTCTCGGGCTCGGGCTCTTCCTCGGCACTGGACTGCGCGTCGTCGAGCACCGCCTCGACGGCCAGGGTCGTCGCGTTGGGGGTGATGACCGCGTAGCTGCCTTGTTCCTCGGGCGTCAGCGCGCGGCGCTGCGTGGTCCGCCAGCCGGCATAGGCCGTCAGCAGCGCCATCAGCACGCCCATGTAGATCCAGAAGCCGTCAGGGCCGATCGTGCCCATCAGCCAGCCGGTGATGATGGGTCCGCCCATGCTGCCGATGCCATAGATGAACAGCAGACCCGCCGAGGCCGCAGCCATATCGGACTGGTCCAAATAATCGTTCGTATAAGCCAGCAGCAGCGCATAGATCGGGTTCGCGACACCGCCCATGATACCACCCGCGATCACCAGCCCGACCGTGCCCGGCTGCGCGGCGACCACGATCAGCCCGCACAGGCCACCCACGGCCGACAGCATCAGGACCAGCTTGCGCCGGTCATAGCGGTCCGAGATCCAGCCGATCGGGTATTGCAGGATCAGCCCGCCAGCATAGACCGACGCCACGAAAAGCGAGATCTGCGCCACCGACAGCCCGACCTGCGCGCCCCAGACCGACGACATCCCCGACAGCACCGCAAAGACGCCGCCCATCAGGAAGATGCCGACGCAGCCCAGGGGAGACGCCTCGTAGAGGCGGCGGAAGGACATCCGCTTGATCGTCTCGAACTGGGGTGCGGGCTGGGCCGACAGCAGGATCGGCGTGAAGGCCAGCGACACCAACACCGACGGGATCACAAAAAGCAGGAAACCCGCCGGATCAGCGACGTTCAGCAACGCCTGCGCAGTAACGATGCCCAGAAGCTGCACGATCATGTAGGCCGACAGCGCCTGGCCCCGGTTTTCGTTCGACGAACCCGTATTCAGCCAGCTTTCGGCAGTCACGTAGACGCCGCAGAAGCTGAAGCCGATCAGAAAGCGCAGGAAAGTCCAGACCAGCCAGTGCGGCTCGATCGGAAACAGGATCAGCGTGGCCGAGATCAACGACCCGAGTGCCGCGAAGACGCGGACGTGCCCCACATTCTTGATCAGGTCCGGCACCGTCAGGCTGCCCAGCAGGAAGCCGCCGAAATAGCCGGTCATGACGATCGACATCTGGAAGGTGGGGATGCCCTCGATGCCCCCGCGGATACCCAGCAGGGTGCCCTGCATCCCGTTGCCGACCATCAGCAGCAGGATGCCCAGAAGCAGCGGCCATGTGGTGCGCAACACCGATATCATCGCGGTCTCGTTTCAACATTGGGTCGGGGGAGGGTCGATGACCCAGCCCTAGTCCCGGCGCGGGCGGGATGCCAGCACGAATCCGACCTTAGGGGATCAGCAGCGACGCGTCGCCATAGCTGAAGAAACGATAGCCGTCGCTGACCGCATGTCCATAGATGGCGCGGATTTTTTCCTGCCCCATCAGCGCCGAGACCAGCATCAGCAGTGTCGATTTAGGCAGGTGGAAATTCGTCATCAGCCCGTCGGTCACCCGGAATTGATAGCCCGGATAGATGAAGATATCGGTCGTGCCCCGGAAGGGCGCCACGCGGCCGGGACCGTCGGCGGCCGATTCGATCAGCCGCAGCGCCGTCGTTCCGACCGGCATCACGCGCCGCCCCTCGGCCTTGGCGCGGTTGATGGCAGCGGCCGCGTCAGCGCCGATTTCGCCCCACTCGGCATGCATCCGATGGGTGGTCACGTCGTCGACCTTCACGGGCAGGAAGGTGCCGGCGCCGACATGCAGGGTAACGTGGACGAACTCGACCCCCAGCGCCCGCAGCGCGTCCAGAAGGAGGGCATCGAAATGCAGGCTTGCGGTGGGCGCAGCCACGGCTCCCTGTCGCGCCGCCCAGACCGTCTGGTAATCCTGCCGGTCCTGCTCGTCGGGCGCCCGAAGCGAGGCGATATAGGGCGGCAGCGGCATCGCACCGACCGTCTGCAGCGCCGCGTCGAAGGCGTCGCCGGTTGCGTCGAAGACCAGCCGCAGCCCCGCCTCCCCCATTTCGGCGACTTCTGCCGAGAGGGCGTCGCCAAATCGGATCACCTCGCCCACGCGCAGCTTGCGCATGGGTTTCGCCAGCGCCTGCCACCCATCGGCGGCGGGTTCCAGCAGCGTGACCTCGATTTTCGCGGTCGCGTCTCCCTGCGCCGAGGCGCGGGTGCGCGTGCCGGTCAGCCGCGCCGGGATCACCTTGGTGTCGTTCAGCACCAGCACGTCGCCGGGACGCAGGATGTCCGGCAGGTCGCTGACCAGGTGGTCCGCGATGGCGCCGCCTTCGGCCAGCAACAGCCGGGCCGAGCTGCGCGGCCGCGCCGGGCGTGTCGCGATCAGGTGGTCTGGCAGGTCGAAGTCGAAATCCGAGAGTTTCATGATCCGGCTTCTGCGTCCGACCCCGCGCAAGGTCAAGGACCCGTGATGCCCCACCAAAATCATCGGACTTTACTTGCCCGACGAAAATGCTAGGTATCTCGTGAACAGGGAGCCAGCCATGATCGTCTGCCACTGCACCCAGATTTCCGATCACGACATCCGCGCCGCCGTCGACTGGATGCGCGCCGCCGACCCGCAGACGATCATCACGCCCGGCAAGATCTATCACGCCTTGGGAAAACGCGCCGACTGCGGCGGGTGCATGCCGCTCTTTCTGGACACCATGCGCGCCTGCGATAAGCTGGGCGTCGCACCGCCGATTTTGCGGGACAGAACAGACAGCAGGAAGGATGCCACCCATGAAGGGCGACGCCAAGGTCATCGAATATCTCAACGCCGCACTGCGATCTGAGCTGACGGCGGTCAGCCAGTATTGGCTCCACTACCGGCTGCAAGAGGACTGGGGCTTCGGCAGGATCGCCAAGAAGTCGCGCGAGGAATCCATCGAGGAGATGCACCACGCCGACCGCCTGATCGAGCGAATCATCTTCCTGGAGGGCCACCCGAACCTGCAGAGGCTGGACCCGCTGCGCATCGGCCAGAACCTTCACGAAACGCTGGAAAGCGACTTGGCGGCGGAGCACGATGCCCGCAACCTCTATATCGAGGCGCGCGACTACTGCGAATCCGTCCGCGACTACGCCAGCAAGGTCCTGTTCGAGGAATTGATCCAGGACGAGGAAGGCCATATCGACTTCCTGGAAACGCAGCTGGGCCTCTACGAGACCATCGGCGCCCAGAATTACGGCCAATTGAACGCAAGCCCGGCCGATCAGGCGGAAAAGGACGACGCGATGTGACCGCGGGGCGCGGGGCTAGCCCAGCCAGTCCCGCGCCAGGTCCGGCAGGTCGTCGAACGACGCCAGCAGCGCCTCGGGCGCCAGACGCGAGATCGCCTCGCCCTCGGGACCAAAGGCGATCAGCGCGACCTTGACGCCTGCGGCCGACGCCGTCTTGCGGTCTGTTTCGGTGTCGCCCACCAGAAAGGACCGCGCCACCTGCCCCCCTGCCCGTTCCACCGCCGCCTGATAGGGGCGCGGATCGGGCTTTCGAACCGGCAGCGTGTCGGCGCCGATCATCGCGGAAAACCGGTCGCGGATCCCCATTTCTCTCAGCAGCGTCTCGGCCAGGCCCTCGGGCTTGTTCGTACAGACGGCCAGGCGATGCCCGGCGCGGGCCAGCCGGTCCAAGGCCGCCTCGACCCCCGGATAAAGCCGCGTATGCTCGGCGATCTTGTCGGCATAGTGGTCCAGCAGGCGGTAATAGTCCTCATCCTCGGCGCCGGGCGGCAGCAGAGTGTCCGCGTCCATGCGCCCATAGCCCGCCCGCAGCATCGCCCGGCCGCCGTGGAAGGCGATCAGCGCGTCGTCCACCGGGTCCAGAAGGTCGCCCAGACCCCGCGCACGGAAGCACGCATTGGCCGCAGCCACCAGGTCGCCGGACGTGTCCGCCAGCGTGCCGTCCAGATCGAATACCACCGTGCCTGCCAAGCCGCATCCCCGCAATGAACCGAAAACAAAGGTGAAGAGACAGCCTCTTTCGCCTGCGCCCGTCCCCGCTTAGAACGCGGGCGAACGATAAGCAAACAACTCGTGGGGTCGGGCATGTCGGATGCGGCGGTGGCGGTGGTGGTTCTTGCAGCGGGTCAAGGCAGCCGGATGCAGTCCGACCTGCCCAAGGTGTTGCACCGCCTTGGCGGCGTGCCGCTGGTCGGCCATGCGCTCTCCACCGCACGCAGCCTGGACCCCGAACAGATCGTCGTCGTCACCGGCCACGGATCCGACGCCGTGGCCCGCGCGGTGGCCAAGCTGGACCCCGAGGCCAGGGCCGTCCTTCAGGCCGAACAGCTGGGCACCGGACATGCCGTCGCGCAGGCCCTGCCTGCTTTGGAGGGCTTCGAGGGGCGGGTGATCGTCCTTTACGGCGACACGCCCTTCATCGGCCGCGACACCCTCGCCGCGCTGGCCGGGCACCGGTCGGATGTGGTGGTGCTGGGTTTCGAGGCCGCCGATCCGGGCCGCTATGGCCGCCTGGTCGTCACCGACAGGGGGCTGGAGCGGATCGTCGAGTGGAAGGACGCCGACGAGGCCACGCGCGACATCGTGCTGTGCAATTCGGGTGTGATGGCACTGGATGCCGGGCTGCTTCGCCGGCTGATCGCGGGCCTTGGCAACGACAACGCTGCCGGCGAATACTACCTGACCGACCTGGTTGCATTGGCCAGGGCCGAGGGCGCGCGCGCCGACGTGGTGATCTGCAACGAGGCCGAGACGCTTGGCATCAACACCCGTGGCGAACTGGCCGCCGCCGAGGCCGCCTTCCAGACCCGCGCCCGCGCCGCGCTGATGGAGGACGGCGTCACCCTGATCGACCCTGCCAGCACCTTTCTTGCATTGGACACGGTCATCGGCCGAGACGCAATCATCGGGCCGAACGTCGTCTTCGGCCCCGGCGTCACCGTCGAATCCGGCGCCGAGATCCTGCCGTTCTGTCACCTCGAAGGCTGTCATGTCAGCGCCGGGGCCACGGTCGGTCCTTTCGCACGCCTGCGTCCGGGCGCTGAACTGGGCGGCGACGTGCATGTCGGCAACTTCGTCGAGATCAAGAACAGCGTTCTGGACGAGGGCGTGAAGGTCGGCCACCTGACCTATCTGGGCGACGCCCATGTGGGCGAGCAGACGAATATCGGCGCCGGCACGATCACCTGCAACTATGACGGCGTGATGAAGCACCGCACCACCATCGGGCCACGCGCCTTCATCGGCAGCGACACCATGCTGGTGGCCCCGGTGACGATCGGTGCGGACGCGATGACCGGATCGGGCAGCACCATCACCGAGGATGTGCCCGACGGTGCACTGGCCTTGGGCCGGGCCCGCCAGGTTACGAAACCCGGCCTCGCCACGCGCCTGATGGCAGCGCTGCGACTGAAGAAGGAGACACGCTGATGTGCGGCATCATCGGGATTCTGGGCAGCCACGAGGTCTCTCCTCTGCTGGTCGACGCGCTGAAGCGTCTGGAATACCGCGGCTATGACAGCGCGGGCGTCGCGACGGTGGACGCCTCGGGGCGGCTGGACCGGCGGCGTGCGGTGGGCAAGCTGATCAACCTGTCCGACCGGCTTGTTCATCAGCCGCTGCCCGGCCATGCGGGCATCGGCCACACCCGTTGGGCCACCCACGGCGCCGCGACCGAGGTGAACGCCCACCCGCATCAGTCGGGCCGCGTGGCAATCGTCCACAATGGCATCATCGAAAATTTCCGCGAACTGCGCGCCCGCTTGGCCGACCTGGGCATCGAGCCGCAGTCCCAGACCGACACGGAAACCGTGGCGCTCTGGACCGCGCATCACATGGATCAGGGCATGGCTCCGGTCGAGGCAGCCCGCGCGACGCTGGCGCAGCTGCAGGGCGCCTTCGCGCTGGCCTTTCTGTTCGAGGGCGAGGGCGACCTGATGATCGCCGCCCGCCGCGGCAGCCCGCTGGCCATCGGTCACGGCAAGAACGAGATGTTCCTGGGCTCGGATGCGGTGGCGCTGGCGCCCTTCACCGACCGCATCACCTATCTGGAGGATGGCGATCATGCCGTCCTGACCCGCGCCAGCGCACAGGTCTGGGACGCCGCCGGCCAGCCGGTGGAACGCCCGACGGTGCGCATCGACGTCGGCACGACGGTGATCGACAGGGGCGGACATCGCCACTTCATGGCCAAGGAGATTGCCGAGCAGCCCGTGGTGATCGGGGACGTGCTGAATCACTATGTCAAAGGCGACCGCATCGTCCTGCCCGAGGGGTTGGACTTCGCGGCGCTGGACCGCGTGACCCTGGTCGGCTGCGGCACGGCGCATCTCGCGGGGCATGTCGCAAAGTACTGGTTCGAGCAACTGGCCGGACTGCCCTGCGACATCGACGTCGCGTCCGAGTTCCGCTATCGCGAGCCGCCCCTGTCGGATCACAGCCTGTTCGTGGCGATCAGCCAGTCCGGTGAAACCGCCGACACGCTGGCAGCCCTGCACTACGCCCGTGGCCGGGTGGCGCGAACGGTCGGGCTGGTCAATGTCGGCACCTCTGCCATCGCGCGCGACAGCGACATGGCGCTGCCGACGCTGGCCGGGATCGAGGTCAGCGTGGCCTCGTCCAAAGCATTCACCTGTCAGCTGGCCGTTCTGGGCGTGCTGGCGTTGAAGGCCGCGCACGACCGGGGCCGGATCGACGATGCCGGGCTTGCGGCGCATCTGCGCGACCTTCGCGCAGTCCCCGCGCTGCTGGCGCAGGCGCTGGCGCTGACGGATGATTGCCGGACGCAGGCGGGCTGGCTCGCGCAGGCGCGCGACGTTCTCTACCTGGGCCGCGGGGCGCTCTACCCCGTGGCGCTTGAGGGCGCGCTGAAGCTGAAAGAGCTGAGCTACATCCACGCCGAGGGCTATGCCTCGGGAGAGTTGAAGCACGGGCCCATTGCGCTGATCGACGGCGACGTGCCGGTTGTGGTGCTGGCGCCCCACGACGCGCTTTTCGACAAGACCATTTCGAACATGCAAGAGGTGATGGCCCGGCACGGGCGGATCCTGCTGATCTCGGATGCTGCCGGCATCGCCGCCGCTGGCGACGGCGTGACAGCGACGCTGGCCCTGCCGACGGGCGGCGGCATCTTCCAGCCGATCCTCTACGCCCTGCCGATGCAGTACTTGGCCTATCACACCGCCGTCGCCAAGGGCACCGACGTGGACCAGCCCCGCAACCTGGCGAAATCGGTTACGGTCGAGTAGCCGGTCAAAGGCGGCGGAAGGTCACGTAATGGGGCACCCGCCCCTCGCGCAGGGCCTTCTGTTCGTAGCGCGTGCTGATCCAGTCATCCCAAGCCTGGTCGGTGTCGAGGATCGTCTCGAAACCAGCGGGTGGAACCTCTTCCCGCGCCTGGCGAATATAGTCCGGGATGTCACTGGCGACACGGAAGATGCCGCCCGGCTGCATCACGCGCGCCAGCGGCAGCAGATGTTCGGGCGTCACGAAGCGACGGCGGTGGTGACGCGCCTTCGGCCAGGGGTCTGGATACATCAGGAAGGCCCGCTGGATGCTGGCATCCGGCAGGACATCCATCAGGTCGCGCGCATCGCCCGGATGCACGCTGACATTCGTGACCCCGGCTGCCCGGATCTTTCCCAAAAGCATCGCGACACCGTTGATGAAAGGCTCGCATCCAATGATGCCGATGTCGGGATAGGCTGCGGCCATGTGCACCATGTGCTCACCGCCGCCGAAGCCGACCTCCAGCCAGACTTTCCGGTCGTCGCCGAAGATGGCCTGCGGATCTATCGGACGCCGTTCGGGATTTTCCTCAACTGTGATCCCGCGGGGCCGCAGGTCACCCAGATCCTCGGACAGATAGCCCTTCTGACTCTGGCGTAGGGTCTTTCCGTGCCGACGGCCGTAGAAGTTGCGGCGCGGCGGATCGGGATCGAAGGTTGATTTCGGTGTGTCGCTCATACCCTGCGCATAGCCGCAAGGCACTGGCGGATACAAGGGGCGCTGTTTGCGTCCCGCGACCGCCGGGGGCTTTGCGCCCCCGGACCCCGCAGGATATTCGGAGCCGTCGCAGGCGCGGCGGATCAGTCTGCCATCAGCCGGCTGATGATCACGGTCACCTCGGGCTTCTTGCCGATCTCTTCCATGGCGACCTGTCTCGCGATCTTGCGGATTGCCTCGTCTAGTTTGCCATCGTCGCGCACCGTCCGGGCGTCAGCGCGCTCCAGGAAGTCGGAGAGTTCGCCCTCGATCTGGCGCACCAGATCGGCGCCGCTGCGACCGCGTTCGGCCAGGCCCATCAGCTCGACCCAGGCATCGGGAAGGGCGTTGTCATCCTCGTCGATGATGACGCTGACGGTTGCATGACCGTTCAGAGCCATGCGGATCCGGTCGCGAACAACGCCGTCCATCGAGCCGATCAGGACATTGCCGTCGAGGTAGAGGCGCCCGGTTTCGACGTGATCGACGACCTTGGGCGTGGTCCCCGTCAGGTCCAGTACAGCACCGTTCACCGCGATTTCGGCAGCCATGCCCTTGGCGCGCGCCAGCATCACATGCTCTCGCAGGTGCAGGTGCTCTCCGTGCATGGGCACAACGATTCGAGGCTTCAGGATGTCGTGCATGGCTTCGATGTCAGGACGGTTCGCGTGCCCCGAGACGTGGAAGAGCCCGTCGTCGGCGTCATAGACCTCGACGCCGATCTCGCTCAGCGCGTTCATGATGCGACCGACAGAGCGTTCGTTGCCGGGAATCGTCTTCGAACTGAAGAGGAAGCTGTCCCCTTCCTTCAGCGACAGCCCAAGGTAGCGACCCCGCGACAGTTGCGCACTGGCCGCGCGGCGTTCGCCCTGGCTGCCGGTGACCAGCAGCAGTACCTCGCTCCGCGGCAGCTTGGCGGCCTCGTCGGGGCCGATGGTGTCGGGAAACTCTCGCAGGACGCCGCTTTCCAGCCCGACGCTGACCATGCGCCGCATCGCTCGGCCCAGCAGGCAGATCCTGCGGCCCGATGCCTTGGCGGCATCGGCCAGCGTCTTCAGCCGCGCGATGTTGCTGGCGAAGGTCGTCGCCACCACCAGGTTCGGCTGCGCCATGACCCATTCCAGGATCGGCGTGGCCAGAAGCGCCTCGGATCGGCCGGGATGGGTCGAGAAGATGTTGGTGCTGTCGCAGGCCAGGACCTTCACGCCCTCACCCTCGGCCGCAACCTCGGCCAGGCCGACCGGATCGAACGCGTCGCCGACGACCGGCGTGACGTCGGTCTTGAAGTCACCGGTGTGGACGATCCGACCCGCCGGGGTGTCGATCAGCAGAGCCGAGCTTTCCGGGATCGAGTGGCTGATCGGCAGGAACTGCACGCTGAACGGCCCGACCTGGGTCACAGCCGGACGTGCCTCGGTGATGTTGACCGCCTCGACCGGCAATCCCATCTCCTCCATCTTCAAGCGGACCAGCGTCCCCGTGAAGCGGCGGGCATAGATGGGAACGTCCAGCCGGCCCCACAGGTGGCCAATGGCGCCGATGTGATCCTCGTGGCCGTGGGTGACGAAGATCGCCTCCAGCCGGTGGCGGTTCTGTTCCAGCCAGGTCAGGTCCGGCATGATCAGATCGATGCCGGGGCTGGCATCCATGTCCCCGAAGGTGACGCCCAGATCCACCAGGATCAGCCGTTCCTTGCCCGGCGCGCCATATCCATAGACATAGGCGTTCATGCCGATTTCGCCCGCGCCGCCGAGCGGCAGATAGATCAGGCGGTCAGCCATTGCCCATCTCCTTGTTGTAATCGTGAATCAGACGCAACCCGTGCATCGTCAAATCGTCTTCTATGGCATCGAACAGGTCAAACCCCTGATCGAAGAGCGGCGCAAGCCCGCCGGTGGCTATCACTTTCATCGGGCGGTCGCGCTCGGCGCGGATCTTGTCCACGATACCGTCGACCAGACCGACATATCCCCAGAACACGCCTGACTGGATACATGCAACCGTATTCGTGCCGATGACGCTTTGAGGCATAGTCACATCGACATGAGGAAGCGACGCCGCGCCCATATGCAGCGCCTCGAGCGAGAGGTTCACGCCGGGAGAGATGACCCCGCCGATATAGGCGCCGTCGACGTCAACGACGTCGAAGGTGGTGGCCGTGCCGAAGTCGACCACGATCAGGTCGGGTCCATGTCGGTTGAAAGCGCCGACGGTGTTCACCAGCCGGTCTGGGCCGACGGTCGTGCCTGGATCGACCCGTGGCGGGACCGGAAGCAGGCAGTCGGGCTTGCCGACCACCAGGGGGCGGGTCTCGAAATAACGGTTGCAGAGGACGCGCAGGTTGAAGACCACTCGCGGCGCGGTGGCACTGATGATGCAGGCGTCGATCTGCAGCGTGAACTTCTGAACGGCTATCAGGGTGGAAAGCCAGACGTAGTATTCGTCAGCCGTGCGCCGGTGATCGGTGCTGATCCGCCAATGCGCCAGGAAGCGTGTTCCGTCCCAGATCGAGAAGACGGTGTTCGTGTTTCCGGTATCGATGCAGAGCAGCATGGGTCTATCCGCCGAAATGGACGTCTGCGGCCGCGATGACCTGCCGCCCCTTGGCGGTCGCAAGGATCAACGCGCCGCTTTCATCGATGCCTTCGAACCGCCCCTGCATCTCGGTCGCGCCGGTGCGGGCGGTGATGGTCTCGCCCAGTTTCGCGGCGCGAGCCAGCCAGGCGTTCCGGATGGGGCCGAAGCCGAAAGCCCCCATCTGCCGCTGCCAGCCGTCGAAGGCGGTCGCGATCGCGTCCAGCAGATCCTCGGGCGCGATTTGCAGGCCGGTCTCTCCTGCAAGGCTGACCGGGCGGAGCGCATCAGCTTCGACCAGAGCAGCATCCGGAGCGGAGGCAAGGTTGACGCCAATGCCGATGACCAGCGTCGCCACCTGCCCGCCGGCGCCGGTGCTTTCGAGGAGGATACCCGCCAGCTTGCCGCCATTCAGCAGCACGTCGTTCGGCCATTTCAGCGCAAGGTTCAGACCGGGACCGCAGAGGGTCCGCAGCGCGTCATGGACCGCCAGCGCGGCCACGAAAGAAAATCGCGCCGTTTCGGCCGGATTTCCCGTTGGGCGCATGACTAGCGACGCCGCGAAGTTGCCGGGCGGATCGGCCCAGGCCCTGCCCCGACGGCCGCGCCCGGCCTCTTGCCGCCGCGCCAATATCCACGCCGGCCCCGTCAGCGACGGCGCCAGACGCATGGCATGGGAGTTGGTGCTATCCACGCGGTCGAGGACGTGGCGCGCCACGCCCTCGGGCCAGTTGCCTGTAACCGGATTACTGGACAACGACCGCAGCCGGCTCGACGACGATGGCGGGATCGACCACCACGAGCGGATCGACCAGCGACTGCGCAGCGACGGCCGCGGCCTCGTCGACGCCGACCATGGTGACGGCTCCCAGCAGCAGGATCGCGGCGGGGACCATCAGTGCGGCATACTGCACCGCGCCCATCCGGCTGATCACCGGCTCGGCCTCATCTCCGAAGAACATGTAGTAGACGATGCGGAGGTAGTAGAACGCCCCGATCACCGAGGCGATGACGCCCAGCACGGCCAGCCACGACATTCCGGCGTCAACCGCGGCAAGCAACACCCCGTACTTGGCGAAGAAGCCCAGGAAGGGCGGGACGCCCGCCAGGCTGAACATCAGAAACAGGACGGCAAAGCTCTTCAGCGGTTCACCCTGGGCGAAGCGATGCAGGCTGGCCAGGTCCGTGACCGGGCGGCCGTCCCGCTCGAGCGACAGGATGAAGGCGAAGGTGCCGATGTTCATCACGGCATAGATCGCCATATACATCAGCATTGCCTGGACACCGACAGCCGTGCCAGCCGCAAGCCCGACCAGCGCAAAACCCATGTGCGCGATCGAGGAATAGGCCATCAGCCGCTTGACGTTGCGCTGTCCGATCCCTGCAATCGAGCCGAGGAACATCGACAGCACCGCCAGTACCGCGATGATCTGCGTCCAGTCGGCGGGAACGTTGCCGAAGGCGTCGAACATCAGACGGGCGATCAGCGCAGTGGCCGCGACCTTGGGTGCGGTCGCCATGAAGGCCGTCACCGGGGACGGTGCACCTTCGTAAACGTCCGGGGTCCACATGTGGAACGGCACCGCCGACACCTTGAACGCGAGTCCGACCAGCAGGAACACCAGACCGAAGAGCAGCCCCAGGGGCAGCGCGCCGAACGTCACGGCGGTGATGATGCCTGCGAAGCTGGTGGTACCCGCGAAGCCATAGACCAGGGACGCCCCATAGAGGAGCAGGCCCGAGCTGAGCGACCCCAGGATGAAGTACTTGAGGCCTGCCTCCGACGACTTGGCGCTTTCGCGGCGCGAGGCGGCCAAAACGTAGATCGAGAGGGACTGCAGCTCCA
>JAYZBS010000126.1:0-7726 GCA_036338635.1 Pseudomonadota bacterium
TCGACAACACCGATCCGCCTGATCGCGTCCAGACGGGACAGACCTTGCCCCATCAGAACCTCAGCCTGCCGCAACGTCGAGACAATCTCCTCCGGCTCCGGTCGCTTGCTGGCCAGTCTCGATCCTCCGTGTCCTAAACATGACGGCGGACCACTTCAGTCGGGGAAAGTCACATCGATGGGAGGGGGTGCATCGGGTTTCAAGCCCGTTGTCAGCCAGCACTGCGCGAATGAAAATGAACAGGCATTCATCCGCCTGCGTAAGTTGATAACGCTCTGGGTCCGAATGGCGGACTAGCCTCGTCACCAAGAAATTTTGCCGCACCCAAACCCCCGTTTCCTTCGATTTGGCCACCAGCCCTCGCTTGTCGCGCACATCTTAAGCTGGCAGTGCGCATCCGCGTTTGACCGTGAGCCCGGCCTGATGCGCGGGGTCCGCTTGCTGAACCCACCCGTGATCGCGTTTCGAGACGTTATCCTTGGCGGCCAGTTCTTCTCGGACCTGCTCATGTCGGGCAGCTTATCGGCCCGCTGTCGTCGGGAACGCCGTGCTGAAAGAGGGTCTGCTGCGCGGCGTTGAGCTGACAAAGGACGAATCTGCTCATTAGGATCGTCAAAAACGGGGATCATTGCTGCGAATTGTCTAAGCGGCCGCAACGTCCTGCAGAGCCTTGCATCCAATTCGAATGCGGTCGTGACTGAACGCGAGGGCTTCAGAGTTCAAAACGATCCGACAGGTAGCAGGCTGAGATGCCAAAAATCTGCCCTGGCGGTCAGCTATGCAGCAGAAAAGTTCGCCAACCCTGAGCCGGCTTTCAGCCGACATACGTGCCGCTGGCGATGGAAGCCGGCTAGCTTATTACTGCTCCGTGAGTAACCAAGCCGGAATGCCTGAAACACTCACGGTTGCCACACCAATTTGCCGATGGCAGCCTAGACCATCATCTCTTTCGTCGCCGTCAGCTTCAGGTCGGGATGGTCGCGACCGATGCGGTCGATGTCCCACTGCAGGCGCGTCAGATAAACCAGGTCGCCATCGTGGTCATGGGCCAGGTGGCCCTTGTTGGCCTCGGCAAAGGTCGCAAGCTTGTCCTTGGGTCCCGCCACCCAGCGGGCGGAGGTGAACTGGCTGCCCTCGAAGCGGACGGGGATGCCGTATTCCAGCTCGATCCGGCTCGCCAGCACCTCGAACTGCAGCGCGCCCACGACGCCGACGATGAAGCCCGAGCCGATCGAGGGCTTGAAGACCTTGGCCGCGCCTTCTTCCGCGAACTGCATCAGGGCCTTTTCCAGATGCTTGGCCTTCATCGGATCGGTCGCCCGCACCGATTGCAGCAGCTCTGGCGCGAAGGAGGGGATGCCGGTGAAGCGCAGCGGCTCGCCCTCGGTCAGCGCGTCGCCGATGCGAAGCTGGCCGTGGTTCGGGATGCCGATGATGTCGCCCGCCCAGGCCTCCTCGGCCAGCTCGCGGTCGGCGGCGAGGAACAGGACCGGATTGCTGACCGCCATCGGCTTTTTCGAGCGGACATGAACCATCTTCATCCCGCGCTCGAAATGCCCCGAGGCAAGGCGCACGAAGGCCACCCGGTCGCGGTGCTTGGGGTCCATGTTGGCCTGCACCTTGAAGACGAAGCCGGTCACCGGCGTCTCTTCCGGCGAAATCTCGCGGTCCGCGCTGTTCTGGGGCTGCGGGGGAGGGCCGTATTCCGCGATGCCCTTCATCAGCTCCTGCACGCCGAAGCTGTTGATCGCGCTTCCGAACCAGATGGGCGTCATGTGCCCTTCCAGGAAGGACTGGCGGTCGAAGGCAGGAAGCAGCTCGCGCGCCATCTCGACCTCGTCGCGCAGTTTCGCAAGCAGGTCGGCGGGCACATGGGCTTCCAGCTTCGGATCGTCCAGACCTGCAATCTTGATCGACTCTGCGACCTTGTTGCGGTCGGCGCGGTCCATCAGCTCCAACCGGTCGTGCAGCATGTCGTAGCAGCCGATGAACTCGCGCCCGACGCCGATGGGCCAGCTGGCCGGCGCCACGTCAATGGCCAGGTTCTCCTGGATCTCGTCGATGATCTCGAACGTATCTCGGCTCTCGCGGTCCATCTTGTTGCAGAAGGTCAGGATCGGCAGGTCGCGCAGCCGGCAGACCTCGAACAGCTTGCGGGTCTGCGATTCGACCCCCTTGGCGCCGTCGATGACCATGATCGCCGCGTCCACCGCAGTCAGCGTGCGGTAAGTATCCTCGGAGAAGTCGCTGTGGCCAGGCGTGTCGACAAGGTTGAAGCGATGTCCGTCAAAATCGAACGACATTGCGGATGCCGATACAGAGATGCCGCGATCCTGCTCCATCTTCATGAAGTCCGACCGCGTGCGCCGTGCCTCGCCCTTGGCGCGCACCTGGCCGGCCATCTGGATGGCGCCGCCATACAGCAGGAATTTCTCGGTCAGCGTGGTCTTGCCGGCGTCCGGATGCGAGATGATCGCAAAGGTCCGGCGGCGGGCGATTTCGGGCGGAAGTTCGGGGCGATTGCTCATGCGCCGGGCTTTAGCGCGCCTGCGATGCCGGCGCAATCGCCGCGATAACGCATGCTTCGCATCGAATTGTCTGCAAGCGCCGCTTGATCGGGACCGTGCTGACGGTCTTGATCCGGGGACAACCTGACGGGGCAGAGGATGGACGGTTCGCTCAACCAGTTGATGCGCCTGCTGGCGAACCGCGGCACGGAATGGCTGCGCCAGAAGATTTTGGAGCTGCCCCTGGACTGTCCGATCAATCATCCTGATATCGGACTGCTGGCCAAGGCCGGACGGATCGCCCCCATACTGACGGGGCTGCGTGGCCGCATCTCTCCGCTTGAGGTGATCGTGCAGCGCCGCCTGACGCCCGCGCTGGTAAGGGCGGGCGCGGCACGGGTGATCGCTGGCGACCGCGCCGAGGCGATGGTTGACCTGATGCTGGCGGGCTCCCTTGTCGCTCGCAGCGACCCGCTGTGGCAGCTTGCCATCGAGGAGCTATCGGACGACGACACCTTGCCGCACGCCTTGAGGCTGGCGCTGTCGGATGGCCAGGATCTGATCCGTCAGGTCGAGGTATCACTGACGCGACCGCTGCCTACTCGGGACGGCCCGCAGGTCATTCGCATCACCGAGCTGGTGATGCAGCTTTTCCAGCACGGGGCAAGACGCCCGCGGCTGAAGGCGCGGACCTGCCGGGTCATTCACGATCAGCTTATGGACCTGGCCGAACATTCACGCCGGACGAACTGCGTGCAGTCGCAGGCTGGACTGGCGGTGTGCCTTTGCCTTCTGGACCCGGATCATGACCTGTCAGGAATGCTTCCAGACATGATCCAGCTGCAACGGCCCGATGGGTCGTTCCCGCACCGGCTTGGCTTTTCGGACATGGACCAGGGCTTTGCGGACGCGGCGCTGCCAACGCTTGCGGTCGTGCTGGCACTGCACGTGGCGGTCTATCGCCGCTGGCGCGGAGCGCGGCCGGTCTGGCTGTCGTCACGCCCATTGCAGCAGGCTCTGAGGGAGGGCGCCCGGGCGGTAGCCAGATTGGCAGGCTCTGGCGCGCCAGCGGATGCCGCCATCCTGTTGACCTGCGCGACCGGAGAGAACTGGCTGCCGCGCCTGTCGTCGCAACGCCCGTCCCGCGCCGAGATCCCCCGTTTGTCCGCACTTTGCTTTCGCGACGCAATCGCGGCTCGGCACCTGCGTCAGTGGTTGAATGCGGGCGCAGAGATGCCGGCCACGACGCCACACGGCCGCTGGCTGCAGGGCCGTCCGGTGATGCTGACCGCGCCGCCCGATGCGCTGCTGGCGTTGTGCCAGCGGGCAGCCATCGCCTGCGATGAGGAGGGCTTCATGACCTGCGTCCGCTTGGCCAGCTATCATCACGACATTCCCCAGACGAATGAGATGCGCAGGATGGCACGCCGGCTGGCCGCGAAAGCGCTGTCAGGCTGTCACACCTCAAGCCTGGCCGGAGCAACCACGCATCTGGGCCGGCTGGTGCTGCTGGCGAGGCTCGCTCCGCCTCCCGCGACCATCGCTTTGGCTGCCTGAACTTCAGGCGGCTTGCGATAGCGTCAGGGCACCGGCGGCTTTCGATGCGATTTCAAAGCTGCGAAGGCGCGCGGCGTGATCGTGGATCTGCCCGGTCAGGATCAACTCATCCGGCTGATAAGTTTCAACCAGACGACCCAACTGCTCGCGGACCTGCGTCTCATTCCCGACGGCGCTGATTCTCAGCGCGCGATCAACCGCCTGCCGCATCGGCGCACCGATTTCAGAGTCGATGTCGCGAACCGGACGCGGCAGCTTGCCGGGCATGCCCGTCCGCAGCCGCGCGAAGGCCAGCTGCATCGTCGTGCGAAGATAGGCGGCCTCCTCGGCATCTTCGGCGGCGAAGACATTTGCGGCCAGGATGGCATAAGGTTTGTCATTCCAGGGCGAGGGCCTGAACCGGTCGCGGTAGATTTTCAGTGCCTGTTCAAGATCGTCCGGCGCAAAATGGCTGGCAAAAGCATAAGGCAGACCCAGATGCGCGGCAAGCTGCGCACCGAACAGGCTGCTGCCCAGGATCCAGACCGGAACATTGGTGCCTTCGCCCGGTAGCGCCCTAACGGGCGCGCCCGGCCGCTCCGGTCCCAAGTAATCCAAAAGCTCAACGACATCCTGCGGGAAGCTGTCGGCCATCGGGTCGCGGCGCAGGGCACGGATCACCGCGCCGTCACCTCCGGGCGCACGCCCCAGCCCAAGGTCGATGCGCCCCGGAAAGGCTGTCGCAAGCGTCCCGAATGCTTCGGCCACAGTCAGTGGCGCATGGTTCGGCAGCATGACGCCACCGGCGCCGACGCGGATCGTTCCGGTCGCCTGCGCCACCAGACCGATCAGCACCGCCGTGGCCGCGCTGGCAATGCCCGGCATGTTGTGATGCTCGGCCAGCCAGAATCGGTGATAGCCCCACCGCTCAGCATGCTGCGCAAGGTCAACGCTGTTGCGGATCGCATCCTGGGCCGTCTGCCCCTCGGGCACCGGAGACAGATCAAGGATCGAGAATGGAAGTGTCTGTGTCATCCTCTGCAAATAGGACGGAAGCAACGCATTGCAAGCCGCCCTTTTGCAGTTCATGCATCATTAGCCGCTCAGCCCATCCGGCGCAGATAGGTCCAGGTCGGAACCCGTGCACCGCGCGCCACCGACCAGCTTTCGGCGTCACCCAGATAGACGAAACCGCAGTTGGTCAGGACCCTTGCCGATCCGGGATTGTCCTGGAATGCCTCCGCAAACAGGGTCCGTGCCCCGTGCGGGTTCGCCGCAGCCAGCGCCTCGACCGCCTCGGTCGCGAAGCCGGTGTTCCAGAAACCTGCGCCGATCCAGAAGCCCAGTTCGGACTGGTCACCCTCCATCCGCGTCAGCGATACGACGCCCAGAAGCTCGGCCAGCTTGTTGTTCGAACCGTCGATGGCCCAGACATCCTCGGCCCGGTCGGCCGCCAGGGCGCGGGCGACGAAACTTTCCGACGCCCCGCGCGGCAGCGGGTGCGGTATCGCGCGAGTCCCCTCGGCCACGCGCCGGTCGGCCGTGTAATGGGCGATCATGCCCGCATCCGATGGACGCAGGGGGCGCAGGGTAAAGCGTTCCGTCTGGATGACGGGCTGCGTCGGCAGCCCTTCGACGACGGGCTTGAGGTCGTCCAAACGGCTTCCCTCCCTCATAGGTGCAGACATCACCATGTTCCCTCCCCGGAAACTGGTCCAAAATGATGCGATCAAAACGGCACGGGGGACCGGCCTTCGCCGATCCCCCGTTTAACATCCAGATGTTACGCTTGGGTTACTCGGCGGCTTCAAGGCCGGCGGGAATCACCGAAATGAAGGTGCGCCCCTTGAGGCCCTTCTTGAAGGTGACATGACCGTCGGTCAGCGCGAACAGGGTGTGATCCTTGCCCATGCCGACGTTCGTGCCCGGCCACCAGGTGGTGCCGCGCTGACGGACGATGATGTTGCCTGCGACGGCGGCCTGGCCGCCGAACAGTTTCACGCCAAGGCGGCGGCCGGCGGAGTCGCGACCGTTGCGGGAGGAACCGCCTGCTTTCTTGTGTGCCATGGGTCGTTCTCCTTACGCTTCGGCGGCTTCGACGGCCGGTTTCGCACGTGCACCAACCGCAGCCTTCACGCCGGTCTTGTCAGCGCCCTGGTCCAGCACGTCCGTCACGCGCAGCAGCGTCAGCTGCTGGCGATGGCCGCGGGTCCGCTGAGAGCTGTGCTTGCGGCGGCGCTTGACATAGGTGATCACCTTGTCGGCCTTGATCTGGTCGATCACCTCTGCCTGGACGCAGGCGCCCGAGACGAGCGGCGCACCGAGGGTCGAGCCGACCATCAGAATGTCGTTGAACTGGACTTTTTCACCAGCCGCGGCCTGCAGCTTTTCGACGCGGAGGACATCGCCCGCCTGCACCTTGTACTGCTTGCCGCCAGTTTTCAGAACCGCGAACATCGCTTCTTTCCTTCATCAACCGCGTCCTGTGGCCCCTGCCCTTCGGCAGATGTTGCCGGGTTCCCCCGCCTTCGGACTGCGCACCCCACGTTCGGGATGTCATTCAACACAAATTCCGGCCACGGGCGCAGGCCCGGCCGGTCAGGGGCATATGGCGCATCGTCGGCCGCGAGTCAAGCGGGTGCGGAACCCTGCCGCCCGGCTCGGGCTTGTGTCAGTCCGCGGCCCCACGCAACACAGGACCATCTGTCCCATGCAACGCTTCAGCTGTCCCCTGTGCGGGACACGCGCCTATTTCCACAACCTCACCTGCGCCTGCGGGACGCAACTGTTCTTCGACCCCCAGACTGGGCGGATGGCAACCAATGCCCCGGCCTGCGCCAATCGCGCCAGCATCGCCTGCAATTGGGCCGCCCCCCTCGATGGCGCGCTCTGTTCGTCCTGCGCCATGTCCCAGGTGGTGCCGGTGCTGCATGTGGGCGACAACCTGCAGCTGCTGGCCCGTGCCGAACGCGCCAAGCGTTGGGTGCTGGCCAATCTGGCGCGGTGGGGCTGGTTCACCGAGGACGATCCGGGGCGCCGGCCGCGGTTCCTGATGCTGTCCGAACAGACCGAGGGCCGCAGCCAGCAGATCACCATGGGCCATGCCGCCGGAGAGATCACCATCAATGTGACCGAGGCGGACGAGCTGATCCGGCTCCGGCGCCAGCGCGACCTGGGCGAGCACTATCGGTCGATGGTGGGGCATTTCAGGCACGAGCTGTCACATTTCCTGTGTGACCGGCTTTCGGCCGATCCAGCCTTCCGGCCAGCGTTCCGCGCGATCTTCGGCGATGAGCGCGCCGACTACGGCGCGGCGCTGAAGCGCCACTACGCCGACCCGCAGGACCCCGGAAAGGATTTCATCACGGCCTATGCCACCGCCCACCCGCACGAGGACTGGGCCGAGACCTCGGCCCACCTGCTGCACCTGGTGGACTTCACCGACAGTTTCGTCAGCGCCGGGTTGTCGATGCCAGGCGTCCCCGCCGACTTCCGCCCCTATGACGAAGCCGACTGCACCCGCCTGCTGCCCGTCGCGGCCGAGATCGCCATCGCAATCAACGACATCAACCGGGCATTGGACAACAGCGACCTCTATCCGTTCGTGCTGACGGCGCCCGTGCGCGACAAGCTGGCATTCGCGCATCGCTGGCTGCGCGGGACGCGCTGATCAGCCGGCCTTC
>JAYZBS010000127.1:0-6004 GCA_036338635.1 Pseudomonadota bacterium
CGCTCGGCGGCGCGGCGGCCCGTCAGCACGTCCATGATCCTACCCATGTCGCCGGTCCCTGATGACCTCGGAGAACTTGTCGATGCTGGTGCTGGTGTCGCGCATCGCGTCTGTCGCGTCATGTGTCACCTTCAACAACCGCTCGGCGTTTCGCTCGGCGTCGGCGATTCGGGCGTCCTGGACTTCGCTCAGCCGCTTCCACAGGATCAGGACAGCGAAGCCCATCCCGACGAGGCAGAGGCCGACGAGGCCGAACTTCTCAATGATCGCGTTGACGTTCATGCCCTCTCCCTCACGCCGGCCAGCAGGATCACCGCCAGCGCCAGCACGGCCGCCGCGGCGCCTTGATCCGCGGCCAGGGTGATGGCAACGCAGACGCCGAGGCAGACCGCCACCCAGTCAAGCAGGCAGTCCCATGGGTCAGCCTTGAAGCGCCACCACTGGACCGCCTCCCATCCGGCATAGGCCGCCACCGGCACCCACCACGGCAGCAGGGCGGCCAGCGCCACGCCGATGAAGGCGTGGGCGAGCAGCGTCGCCGCCCACTGATAAGGATCGCGCTGCGCCTCGGGCGTCCGCATCATCTGGCGCAGCAGCTTCAGCATCAGACGCTGAGACCGGGGACTTGCAGCCCGTAGGCCGTGATCTGCGCATCATTGTTGGCATAGTCGCTGCGGTTCCAGCCAGACCAGCCCGTGTGGTCATAGGTGCCGATGAAGGCGCCGAGGGTGGCATCAGACTTCCACGGCGCAGCAACGTCCGCCGGGGTGTAGCGGCCGACCTCTTCGCCGTCGATCAGGAAGCGCACACCATCTGCCGAAACGTCGATCTCGTAGAGCGCCGGAACTACCAGCCTCTCGGGCGTTGTCGGCACGTAGATCAGCCGTGCCGGGTTGCGACGGCGGCGGTTGGCATCGAACATGTGGACGTTCAGCTGCCAGGCAAGGCTGCCGTCCGGACGCTTGACCAGCTCGAAGTCGAACTCCGTGCCGTCCGGCTGCTTGTCGGGCGTCTCGTGGGCATAGAGGAAGAACGCCGCCACGCCGATCGGGTTGTCCACCGACATCAGTGCCGCAAAGCGCCCGGTGCCGGGTGTCGGCCGGAAGGTCTGCAGCAGGCCCTTGTTCCACGATCCGCCAATGGTGCGGGCGGTGACGATCGCGCTGCCGTCTTCCTGAAAGTCTACCAGGGCCGGGTTGGCGCCGCTCCAGTAGGGCAGCACAAGGTTGCCCTTCTTCCAGTTGTCCGACATCAGCGGGATGTCTGCGATGCGGATCATGCCGTCGGGCAAGCTGGGCGCTTCGGGCTGTTCCGGCTCAGGCGTCGGCTGCGGCTCGACAGGCGCCGGTTCCTCCGGCTGCTCCGGTTCCGGCTCTGGTGTTGGCTCAGGCTCGCGCTGCGGCGCCGGCTGTTGCTGGCTGCGCTGCGCCATCTGCTCGAGCGCGGTGGCGCAGCGCGCGAAGGTCGCGAGGAAGTCGCGCGTGAATGCGAGGATCTGTTCCATGGGGTGTCCTTTCTGGACTGGGTTACGGGAGGGTGCGCGGCGCAGGCTCGTTGATCCCGACGCCAAAGACCGTGTGCCAGGCAGATGCGTTCGCAGTGTTCTGGAACACGCCGGCATAGAGCGGCGCGGGCACCGGGCGCTCGCTGTGGTCGAAGTCAATCATCCAGCTTGCAGGCTCGGGCTGACCATCGACCCACGTCTTGATCTTGATGTTTGTCGTGGTCGCATCGATCTGCTGAACACGCCCTAGGAAGTGGACCAGATCGTTCGGATTGACGGCGAACGGCACGGTGGCCAGCGTGTCGGTGCGGCTGCCGGTCGATCCCGGCTCGTAGGCCTCTCTGCGCCGCAGGCGCAGGTTGTCAGCGCTGGTGTCGATGTTGACGCGATAGAGCAGCGCGGCAAGGTTCGAGTTGTCGGGGCTATAGCCGAGCGCCCATTCCAGAGAGGAGGAGCCGCTGTAGGTGGTGGTGCCCTGAGTATACAGTTCCAGATACTCGCCAAGGTCGGCAGACAGCCCGTTATAGTAGGCGGCAGCATCCCCGGACCGAACCGTTCCTTCGCCGATGGTCATGTCCCCGCTTCTGTCGATGAAACGGAAATGAGAGCCAAGATCAGAGACGTGTGACCAAGGGGCGACGAGGTCGCCCGGCGTGAACTCGCTGAAGTCGGTGAAGTAGGTTCCTCCTGCTTCCCCGCCTGGAGGGTTGGTCACATCGCCGGTCCCTGCGAACGAACCCAGCCCGACTTCGCAGCTGTCAGAGCCTGCAGAGTTTGTGGCAGTGATCCGCAGCTTGATCGTGTGCGACGCATTGTCGGCAATGTCTGGAACGACCAGATCCGCAAACGCCGAGGTCGCTGCCCCATGCGGCGCGTCGTCAATAACCCATTGGAAGCTGTAGGTCAGCGGATAAGAGGCATTCCACACGCCCCGCGCCCATGTCGCCTTGTAGGCGCTGATCGTGTTGCCAGCGGCAGGCGAGGATGGCCGGATGAACCCGAACGGCGGGTGAATGAAGCCGGTCGGGGCGCGCACAGTCTGCGGGGCTGCGCTCAGGGCTCCGCGCTCAAGCGACGTATATGCAGGGCTGGCAGGGCGTGGCGCGAGGAACCTGTCGAAGATCTCTGCACAGGTTGCCTGCCAGTCTGCACTGGAAAGCTCGGCCGCATCATCCGCCCACCCCGTCGTCCAGCCAGTTTTCGTGACTGCGATCTGAGCGTCGGCCGAGCTGTCCACCCAAGGCTCGCCGTTATAGAGGCGCGAGGCGCCGCCGATAACCGAGACAGTGGGATCAAAGCTGTCGGCCATTGCTGCACGGAGCAGCCACCAGATCGCAACCCCATCCGCAGCGCGGTAGTACGAGGTCTTGTTTCCCGCACTGTCGGAGCTGTAGGCGAATGTCTCGATGCGGGCGCCCGTCGCCCCGTGCTGACGGATTGCCGCATCATACCAAACCTTGCCCGCCGTCGTCTCGTCATTGCAGACGACTTCTTGCCGAGAGGGTGCAGGGCGGCCCCATTGAACCAGCCACATATCGCCGGCAGGGCCTTTGATGCCGCTCGGGCCATAGCGGATCTGACCAGCCGTTGCGTCGTCGTTCCCGTAGCCCATGAGATAGCGTCGTGCAGCCGGGTCGCGGCGGTCGTTCTGCTTCGTTGGCTTGAGGACGCGGGCGCGTCGCCAAATGTCAGGCATCTGGCCGAGCTGCACGGCTTCGTAATTGATCTGCGCCCGCAGCGTCGGCGCTCCAGCTTCCCACAGCCACAGCTTGCTGTCCGGTGATGGGTCGTTTGGGTCACGGTTTTTGCAGTCAGCAATGAACACTTGAGCGCAGGCATGCGCTTCGGCGTACATGGTATCGCCTTCGATGCGATAGACCGCGCGAGGGGGTGTTCACAGAGCCGCCGGTCGAGTTGTTGGCGGCCTGATAGGTGCGCGCTTCCAACTCGGCGCGGGTCAGGAAGTCGCTGGCTGTCCGGGTGTAGGTGATTAGGTTGGGCCGATCGACCTCATACGCACCATAGAGCTGCTGCGCGCCGGCGACATTGCCCTCCTGCGCGCCGCAGGTGATGCCCCTGATATCCAGCCAATCCTGCGCGCCTAACATGAGAGGCAAGGCGCTCTCGTCGTCAGTCTCGTTCAAGCCGCTGATGGCGCCAGTGCTACTCACTGATAGGTTGTCGTCGTCGATGTCGCCGTCATACCAGATAGCCAGACGAGAGGCGGTAGCTGGCTCAGGTTCCGGTGCAACAAACTGTGCCTCGGCCCAGGCAACCAAGCCCGCACGCTGCGCCACGGTCGGCACCCGGTCAAAGATCGCAAGGGCGTGGACAGTGCCCGCCATGATCTCTCCGCCCCAGTCGGGAGTGCCAAACCGCATGCTAGTGGCCGGGTTCGTCGATGCCGTGAGCGCCGAGGTGTTGTTGTTGTAGGGGCCGACAATGTGCGCACTCGGGGTCGCGGTCGGCTCAATCCACAGCTCGATCGTGATCGGCACGCCTGCCTCCACATCGGCATCGGGAACGCTGTGGGTGGCGTGGAAGCTGCCCGACAGGCCATTGTCGAAGACGACGACGTCCAGGTCCTGCCGGTAGGTCAGCGTCATCATCGCTTCGCCGGTGCTGGACCTGACCTGGAACACCCCTCCGGCCGACTTCGGCTGCAGCGCGTCGGGGATGAACGAGATCACCGCATAGAGCGGCGCCCCGGCCGCGCCGGAAGTGCTCAGATCGTTGTTGATGACGGTGGCGCCATCCATGACGACCGGCTCGCTCGATGCCCAGAGCAGGTTCGCGACCTCGACCGGTTCCAGCGGGTCAACGTCGCCGCTTGCGATGGCCAGCGGGTCGCCGTGGATCGCCGGGTCAAAGCTGGGCGCCGCGTTGTCAGTGCCGCCCATGCCGACGCTGGCCTCGGCCGTGGCGACCTCCCACGCGACACGCTTGAAGTAGGTGTCCAGGTCCGCCGACACCGCGGCCGCGGGCGGTGCATAATCGATCGTCCGGCAATCGACCTGGTAGAGCATGGTGTAGACGAACACGGCCATCGCGTATTCGCCCACTGTGTTCGGGTGGATGTCGTCGCGGAACAGCTGCCTGTGATCGGTGATGCCCGGAACCAGCCCGGCCTGGATGTCGTCATAGACCCGCGCCCACCAGGCATGGCCCGGGAAAACCCAGATCTTCCAGTCGGCTGGCATGTCGAGGTGCAGCTCGTGCATCTTCCAGGTGACGTACTCGGCGAAGAAGCGGAAGCATCGGCCGTATTCCGGCAGGCAACCCCGGAACCCGCCGAGGTCGGACCAAGCGCCTTCCTCCGGCCCGCCATACCCGATCCAGCCCTCGACGTTCGGCCAGATCGACCAGAGGATGACCTCGCCCGGCGCATTGCGCGCGTTCAGATAGGTGTTCTCCGCGAACCGCAGCAGGTAATCCAGGGTCGTGTTGGACACGGTGGGGTTCTGCGGGGTCGGGCGACCGAACAGTGGCCCCGCTTCGGTGATCATCAGCGTGTCATAGGTCCCGATCTGGTGCCGAGCATGGCCGGTCGGGTTCTCGTCCCACCGGATCTGCATGGTGCTGCCGGGGATCACGTCGCGGCGATAGGTCGTCTCGTAGACATAGGCCGCCTCGCCGAACTGGCTGATGAACAGGTTCGCGAAGTCGCCCGGCCAGCTGTCGATCGCGCCGTTCGTGTAGGTGTCGGTCAGGCTGTGGCCCGAGTGGACGCTGTGGCTGTCAGAAGTCAGGGCGGCGCGGGCGAAGGTAGGCACGGGCTCCACCGCGACCGCCTCCACGGTCGCGCTGGCGGTCTGCGTCGCATCGGGCGCAGTGCCGTTGCTGGCCGTCTCGGTCCAGACCAGCGCGCCCTCGGCCGTGCTGGTGAAGCTGTCGCCCGACATCTCTCCGATCACGTCGACGCCGGCCTGCGTCAGCGTGCCGCCGATCGTGATCGGCGTGGTGCCGGCATAGGTGCCCTCGGTGATCGTGAAGACCGTCCCCACGGGGCCAGTGGCGGGGCTGATGCTAGGGGCCGTCTGCGCGCTTGGTGCGACCGGCTGCGGCGGCGCGGCCGTGACGGTGATCGCGGCCGAGGTGGACACGGCATCCGGCGCGGTGCCATTGCTCCAGGTCACGCGCAGGCTGATGGCCTGTCCGGCCCGTCCCGTCGTGTCGAAGCTCGCGCCGGTGGCGCCGGCGATGGTCACGCCATCCGCCAGCCACTGCCGCGCGGCGATAGGGGCCGGGGTGCCGGATGCGGTGCCGACGGTGCCGGTCAAGGTGCTGCCCTCGACTGCCTCGCCGCTGATCGTCGGCGCGGCGGTGACCGCAGGCGGCGTGGTGGTGACGGTGCCCAGAAGCGACTGGCCGTTGGCATCGAGGAGCTGCGCGGCGCCGGGCCCGACATAGGCCTCGGTCAACCCCTGGAACAGGCTGCGGTGCATGCTCTTGTAGATCCGCACGACCATGTCAGGCTCCCGGCTTCACGAGGACGATGTC
>JAYZBS010000128.1:0-4459 GCA_036338635.1 Pseudomonadota bacterium
TGTGACCGGCCTGCGCGATTCGACCCTGTCGATCAGGATGCTGCCCATCGAGATGGTGTTCGGCAAGTTCCGCCGGGTCGTCAGGGACCTGTCGGCCGAACTGGGCAAGGACGTGGCCCTGGTGACCGAAGGGGGCGAGACCGAGGTCGACAAGACCGTCATCGACCGCCTGTCAGAACCCCTCGTCCACATGATCCGAAACAGCATGGACCACGGAATCGAAGATGCCCAGGCCCGGCTGGCCGCAGGCAAGTCCCCGCAGGGCACGGTCAGCCTTTCGGCCCGACAAGAGGGTGGCGAGATCCTGATCTCGATTGACGACGATGGTGCGGGTCTGGATCCCGATGCTATCCGGGCCAAGGCGGTCGAACGCAAGCTTCTATCGCCAGAGGCCCAGCCTGTGGAGGAAGAGCTGTTCCAGCTGATCTTCGCGCCGGGGT
This sequence comes from Pseudomonadota bacterium, assembly GCA_036338635.1. GTDB lineage: Bacteria > Pseudomonadota > Alphaproteobacteria > Rhodobacterales > Rhodobacteraceae > Paracoccus. Next base: position 441 of record JAYZBS010000128.1, read on the forward strand.
TCTCGACGGCCAAGCAACTCTCCAGCGTGTCGGGCCGGGGCGTGGGGATGGATGCCGTCCGCTCGACCGTCGATGCGCTGCGCGGATCGGTCGACGTGCAGTCGCGGCGCGGTATCGGCACCCGCGTGACGCTGCGCCTGCCGGTGACGCTGGCCATCGTCGACGGGCTTTTGGTCAGGCTGGGCTCTTCCGTCTTCGTCATCCCACTGGCCTCGGTCGAGGAATGTGTCGAACTGGACGCGGCCGAACAGACCCGCGATTCGGGGCGGACGATGCTGTGCATCCGCGAACATCTGGTGCCTTTCCTGGAACTTGACACCGTCTTCGGGCAGGCCCAGTCTGCCGAGCCGCGGCGGCGCGTGGTGATCGTGAAGGCGGACGGTCAGCGGCTCGGGCTGGTCGTGGATGACATCCTCGGCCAGAACCAAACCGTCATCAAGTCGCTCAGCCAGTACCATCGCGGCGTCGAGGGCTTCGCCGGTGCGACCATCCTGGGTGACGGATCGGTCGCCCTGATCATCGACGTGGCGACGCTGGCACGGCGCGCCCTGTCGCAAAGACAAGCTCAACGGACGGCGGCCTGAAGATGACATCCGATACCATTGCAGCCAAGCCCGCCGCCGCAAGCCGGCGCGAGATGGTTCTGATCTTCCGCCTGATGGGCGAAGCGTTCGCCCTCTCCGTCAGCTGCGTGCACGAGATCCTGGACCCGATCCCGCCGACGGTCGTGCCCAACGCACCGGCCTTCGCCCCAGCACTGGTCAACGTGCGCGGCGCGATCGTGCCGCTGATCGACATCCGCCGGCGGCTGGACATGCCGCCCGCGCCCGCCGATGCCGCCTCGCGGCTGATAGTTCTTGAACTGCCGGTGTCGGGCGTCCCCACTCGGCTGGCCATCCTCTGTGACGCCGTCGAGGAGGTGTTCGAGGCCGACACGGCCGCGCTGGAGACCGTCCCCAGCCTCGGCGCCCGCTGGCCCGAGATCTATGTAAAAGGGGTCGTCCGTCACACTGGCGATCTGGTCATCCTGCTCGACACCGACACCCTGTTCCGGCCTGAAGGTTGAACACCGGGCAAGTCACGCATCGCGACGCGGCCGATACAAGAAAGGGCAGCAACTTGAAGCAAGAGATCATCCGGCCCGCGCCGCCCGAGCCGGGCCTTCACGGACTGCGCATCGATAGCCAGCAGCGGTTCGAGCAACTGACCGAGGTCCTGGGCGGGGTCCATGGCGCCTTGACCGATATCGCCGCCGACGCGGAACGGCTTGGTGGACTTGTCCAGGAGGTCGGCGCGGCACGTTCCGATGCCGGCAGCCTGCGGAAGAGCTGCATCGAGCTGGTCGATCGGCTGGGTCGGGCCCACGCGGCACTGGCCTCGGACCGGCTTCCCAAGGCGCTGGCCCGGGGGCTTGATGCGGTGGGCGAGATGCGCAGCGAATGCCGCCAGCTGCGCGCCGTCGCCTCGATGACACGCGTCGCCGGCCGGTCGGCCAATATCGACGGTATCGAGGATTATATCGGCAGCCTGCGGAAGATGATCCAGCGGCTTGAGGATACGACGGTCGTCGTCCACGAGGGCCTGAGCCGGATCAATTCGTCCACGCGCGATGCCGCGTCGCTGCTGGGCGATGCCAGCCAATGCGCACGGGCCGCGCTGGACCGGCAGCGGGACGCCGCCCCCGAAGGGGGGGATGATCTGTTGCCGGTGATGAGTGCGCTTGCAGCCAGGCTGGCGGCCAGTACCAGCAGAAACACCGGCGTGCTGATGAACGGGATCCAGTTCTCGGACGCGTTTGCGCAGCGACTTCAGCATGTCGAAGCGATCATCGACGCGGCCGGCGACCGGCCCGCGCCGGCGGTGCTGGCCTCGGCGCAGCTTCGGGCCCTGCGGGCGGATGCCGATGTGCTGATCGCCGAGACGAGGGCCGCGCTTCAGTCGCTGGCAGCGGACGGCCGGTCTGCGGCGCAGGCGCTGGCGGGGGATATCGGCGGCAAGGCGGCGGGCATGCTGGCCGGCTGGCATCGCGAACTGGACGATGGTCGGCAGCTTGACCTGCTGGTCACGCCGGCCCTGCGCAGCGCCGTATCCGCCGTCACGGCGATCGAGGTCGCGATGGAGGGTGCGGCGCGCGATCTGGCGACGCTGGCCACGACGGCGCAGGAGGTTCGGCTGGCCGCGATCAACTCCGGCCTGCTGGCCAGGCGCAGCGGCAACGGGAAGACCGCGATGGCGGTGCTCTCTGCCACAGTGCAGGAACGGGCGCATGCCTGCAGCACGTTGAACTTGCGCTGCCGCGACAGCTTTGCGGTGATCAGCCAGCAGACCACAGGCGCCGACTTCGCACAGCTTGCGCGGCAGGCCGATGCCTTGGGCATCCAACTTGCCCGCGCCAAGGCTGATCTTTCCCGCGCAACCGCGCTTCTGTCGCAACTGGAGGACCTGAAGGTTGCCGCCCAAGCGGGTGCAGCCGACCTGCAGCGCGGGGTGGAGCAGGGTCTTGCGGTTCTCTGCGGCTTGCCGGACCTGGTGCGGCAGATTGGATCCCGTGCCGGATCGACGCAGCGTCCACTCTCTGATGCCGAGCGGGCGGAAATCGATGCCTTCGCTGACCTCTACACGATGGAACGCGAACGCGAAATCCATGCCGAGGTCGCCGGGATCGCGCTGGCCCCGATGGCGGCCGCGCAGCAGTCACTCGACGACATTTTCTTTTGATCAGGAAGGGGGCCGAACGCCCCTTTCGCTTCATTCAGTTCACCCCATCGAGGACCAAAGGAAACTCGAAAATGCGCCTCACCATAAAGGCCCGACTTATTGCAGCCTTCGCGGCCGTTCTTCTCATGCTGGGCATGGTCGTCTGGCTGTCCGTCAGCAGCTTGGCTGCAGCCAACGCACGGAGCCAGGAGCTGGTCAATGTCCATTCCCAGAGACTGAAGCTTTCGTTCGATTTAAAGGAAAAGGTCAGTCGAATGGGAAGAGATGTAAGGTCGGTCATGTTGGCGGCAACTGAGGAACAACAGCTCGAATATCGCAAGCAGATCCTTGCGGAGCGGGATGAACTGGCCGCAACCACCGAACAGATCTTCGAAGCGAGCGGAGAAGAGGGCAGGCAGCTCATCACCGAATTCTCTGATATCCGGACAAAGTATAATGCCGTCGCGGACGACGTCGTCGCGCTGGCCATCGAAAATTCGAATGTTCGCGCGGCCGAACTTTCTGTCACTCAGACCAGACAGGCGAACGCCGAGACCAATGAAGCCGTCGATGCCTTGGTCGCCACAGGGCTGCGTAATCTGGCGGTTCAGCCTGATAAGCTTCGCCTTGTGGCGACCGAGTTGAAGCTGGCCCTGGTCAGCGCCACCAGGCACGAGAAGAACGTCATTCTCATGATGGATCCCGAGCAGATGCAGGCCCAGGCCGCCAGCGCTGCACAAGAAGTCGAGAGAGCAGGCCTGAAGATCGGAGAGTTGGAGGCCCTCGTCGGCGGCATCGGGCGGTCCGAAACGGAGAATCTGCGGGAGTCGTTCGGGAGTTTCCAGCGCTCGATCGAGCAGACCGTGGTTCTGGGCCAGAAGAACACCAACGCCTTGGCCAATCAGACCCTGCAGGATGAGCTGCTGCCCTATGCCACGCAGAGCAACCAGCTTATGGACAGGATCATCGAGCGGAGCACCGAGCGCATGGACGAGGCCGTCGCGACTGCGGCCGAGGCCTACACGTCCGGCCGGATGATGCTTCTTGCCGGTGCAGCAATTGCCGCCATCATCGGCATCGCTGCGGCTTTGTGGATTTCCCTGACGATCAGCCGGGGGCTTGGCCGTGCGGTTTCGGTGGCCAGGGAGGTTGCGCGGGGCAATCTCGACGTGGATGCGCGCAGCCGGAGCCGCGACGAGATCGGGGCCCTGCTGAACGAGATGGACGGCATGGTGGTCGACCTGAGGGCGATGAGCGTCTCGGCCGAGGGGATCACGCAGGGCGATCTGCGTGCCGACGTGACGCCGCGTTCCGACCAGGAC
>JAYZBS010000129.1:0-5465 GCA_036338635.1 Pseudomonadota bacterium
GGATCCCGCTGTCGCTCGGCGGCGTGCGCCCGACCCAGGGCAAGACCCTCGCGGTGATGCAGGTCTGCGGCGGCAGCCAGAGCTTCAACACCGTCAACCAACTCCGCATCCTCGGCAGATGGATGCGTCTGATGACGATCCCGAACCAGTCCTCGATCGCGAAGGCATGGGACGAGTTCGACAGCGAGGGCCGTATGAAGCCCTCGCCCTACTATGACAGGATCGTGGACGTGATGGAGGAGTTGGTGCGCTTCACCGTCCTGACCCGCGACATCAAGGACCACCTTGTGGACCGCTACTCGGAACGCGCGGAAAGCCACGAGGCGCTGTCGAAGCGCGTGAACCAGGCAAAGGCGGTATGACGCGATCAGGCGGCAGATAGGCACCTGCGGCGGACGGAAGCTTTTCGGCGCAAGCAGCCGGGGTCAATGATCCGGGTGCGCAGCCGCAGATGCCGGACGTCCTGGACGCTGCCGATGACCCGTCTCTCTGCGTCGAACCTCAACATGCATGTTCGACGTCATTGGACCGCAGGCCGTCCGCGACGGCTTGGGGATGGCTGGATCATCGGGATTGACTGCTTGCGGAATGCGCTTCAACCGCCCGTGACGAACACCTCGCTGGCGGTGCGGCTCAGCTCTTGCCCCTCTGGGTCGGTATCGACATGTCCTTCCACCGCGATCGTTCGCCCCCGGAGGATGGTCCTGACCGGCCAGCCGGTGATCTCCATCCCCTCGTAGGGCGTATAGTCGCAGCCGTGGTGCAGGTCGGCCTGACGGATCTGGCGGGTCAGGCCCGGGTCCCACAACGTCAGGTCCGCGTCCGCGCCGAGCGCGATGCTGCCTTTCCGGGGATAGAGCCCGTAAAGCCGCGCCGGGTTGGTCGAGGTCAGCGCCACGAAGCGCTGCAGGGTGATCCGACCTTTGCTGACCCCCTCGGAGAAAAGGATCGGCAGCCGGGTCTCGACTCCGGGAATGCCGTTCGGCACCCATTTGAATGAGGTGCGGGCACGGGGCGTGTCCTTGCCGGTGTCATCGATGCGAAACGGGCAGTGGTCCGATGAGAACAGGTCGAAGGTCCCGTCCCGCAAACCCTGCCAGATCGCCGCCTGGCTGTCCGCGTCCCGCGGCGGCGGCGAGCAGACGTACTTCGCGCCCTCGAAGTCCATGTTCAAGCCCCTCAGATCCTCGGCCGTCAGCGCGATATATTGCGGGCAGGTTTCGGCAAAGACCTTCAGGCCGCGGGCGCGGGCCCACTGGATCTGCTCCATCGGGTCGCGCCCGGACACGTGGACGATCACGATCGGCACATCGATCAACTGGGCGTGGCTGATGGCGCGGTGCGTGGCCTCGCGCTCGGCAATCTGGGCGTGGGCCTCGGCGTGATAATAGGGCGCAGTGCGCCCTTCGGATTCGAGACGACGGGTCAGGTGGCGGATGGCGTCGTGCCCCTCGGCATGGACCATGACCAGCGCGCGCTCTCGACGCGCAACCTCGAACACGTCCAGCAATTGGGCGTCGTTCAGGACCAGATCGTCATAGGTCATGAAGACCTTGAACGACGTATAGCCGTCCCGCACCAGCGCCGGCAGTTCCTGCCCCAGCACCTGCGGAGTCGGGTCGCTGACGATTAGGTGGAAGGCAACATCCGTGTGGCAGTTGCCATGCGCCTTGCGGCGATACTCCTCGACGCAAGCGCGCAGGGACCGGCCCTTGATCTGCAGCGCGAAGGGCAGGACCGTCGTGTTGCCGCCCGCCGCGGCCGAGCGGGTGCCGCTGGCGAAATCGTCGGCCATGGTGGTGCCGTCAGACGTCGGCTGGTCCAGATGCACATGCGCGTCGATCCCGCCCGGCAGCACCAACAGGCCCGTGGCGTCGATCCGCTCGGCCGCCGTCAGGCCTGCTCCGATCTGCGCTATGCGCCCGTCACTGATGCCGATATCGGCGACGTAGCTGTCCGCGGCAGTGACGACGGTGCCGCCCGTGATGACAAGGTCCAGATCGCTCATGCAGCCTGCCGTGCCACGATCTGCGACAGAGCTTCGGTCAGCCGGTCAACCTGCTCCAGCGTGTTGTAATGGACCATCGACACGCGCAGGACGCCACCCTGACCATCTTCGCCCAAGTGCTCGACCAGGCGGCGCGAGTGGAAATCGCCAAACCGCATGGCGATCTGGTGATCGTCCATCGCGCGGGCCACGTCGCCCGAATCCACGCCGTCGAACTTGAAGGCGATGGTCGGCACGCGGTTGCTGTCCTCATTCGCCGAAGGGCCGATGATGCGGCAATCGTTGCGCGCGGATAGCCACGCCAGCAGGCGGTCCGTCAACGCATCCTCCTGCGCGGTGATCAGATCGAAGGCGGCAGCCAGCAGTGCGCGGTCGTCGCCGGTGGCACCGTGGTGGCGGGCAAGGCCGGTCAGATATGACAGAATGCCATCCGTGGCATAGGCGGCCTCATAGCTGGGGTTTCCCGGCTCAAGCTTCGCGGTCACCTTTTCTTTCCCGTAGAAGTAGTGATAGAGTCCGTCCAGTTCGGCCAGCAGATCGTATTTTCCATACATCAGCGCCCCGTGCGGGCCGTAGGCCTTGTAGAGACTGAAGACATAGTAGTCGACGTCCCAGGCCTGCACGTCGATCAGCCGGTGCGGGGCATAGGCGACAGCATCGACGCAGATCCTCGCCCCGCGATCATGGACAAACCTGGCGAAGTCCCCGACCGGATGCACCTTGCCCAGGATGTTCGAGACATGGGTGACGCAGACCAGCCGCGTGCGGTCGGTCATCAGCGGCGCAAGGTCCTCAAGCTGCAGGTCCATCGTCCGCGCATTCAGCGGCCAGACCTTGATCGTGACTCCGAACTCCTCCAGCCGCATCCAGGGGCCGATGTTGCTTTCATGATCGGCCATGGTGACGATCACCTCGTCGCCGGGTGCGAACTGGCGGCGCATGGCCTGCATCAGATTGCCCATCAGCACCGTGGTCGACGGGCCGAAGACGATCTCTTCGGGTCGCGCTGCGTTCACCAAGGTCGCCGCCGCCCGCCGGCCCGCCATCAGCGCCTCCGCGGCGGCCTGCGACACGGCGTAACTGCCGCCGATCTGGACGTTGCGATGGGTCAGGAACTCGACCATCCGGTCCAGCGCCGGCTGCGCAATCTGTGCGCCGCCCGCATTGTCGAAGAACACCCAGTCCGAGGCGAGGCCCGGAAACTGCGCCTGCACCCAGGCCATGTCCAGCTGTGTCATCTGTTCGATCTTTCTTCAGTGGTTCAGCACCGCGCCCAGAAAATCGCGCGTGCGGGGTTCGTGCGGGTCCGACAGCACCTGCGCGGGCGGTCCCTGTTCGATGATCTGGCCGGCATCCATGAAGATGACCCGGTCGGCGACCTGCGCGGCAAAGCCCATCTCGTGCGTGACGACGATCATGGTGACGCCGGTCCGGGCCAGGTCGCGCATGACGTCCAGCACCTCGCCCACCATCTCGGGGTCGAGCGCACTGGTCGGCTCGTCGAAGAGCATTACCTGTGGCTCCATTGCCAGAGCACGGGCAATGGCCACGCGCTGCTGCTGTCCGCCCGACAGATGTTCGGGATACTTGTCCGCCTGACTGCCGATTCCGACGCGGGCCAGCAGGCGGTCGGCCTGAGCGGCCGCATCCGCGCGGCCGGTGCCGCGCACCCGTCGCGGCGCCAGCATCACGTTCTGGCGCACGGTCAGGTGCGGGAAGAGATTGAAGGACTGGAACACCATTCCCACCTCGGCCCGCACCTTCGCCAGCGCCCGCCCCGAGGTGACAGGCGTGCCGTCCACCCGGATCTCGCTGGCCGCGTCGAAGGGCTCCAACCTGTTGATGCAGCGGATCAACGTCGATTTTCCGGACCCCGAGGGGCCGATGATGCAGACCACCTCGCCCTTGGCGACATCGAGGTCTATGCCCTTCAGCGCCTCGAAGGTGCCATAGGATTTCCGCAGATTGCGGATACTGACGAACCCCGTCATTTAGCGCCTCCTTGCCGCGAAGCGGCGTTCCATGCGCGAAACCAGCGCGACCAGCGGCCACAGGAAGGCCACATAGATCGCTGCGGCGACGATCAGCGGCGTCGGGTTCGCGGCCAGCGCCTGCGCCTGCGTCGCCTGCTTCAGAAGGTCCGGCATGGCGACGACCGAAGCCAGCGCCGTGTCCTTGACCACGTTGATCGAGTTGTTGGTCAGAGGCGGGATGACGATCCGCACCGCCTGCGGCAGGACCACATCCGCCATCGTCTGCCGCCCGCTGAGACCAAGTGCGGCGGACGCCTCGAACTGCCCCTTCGGGATGGCCTCGATGCCGGCGCGGAAGATCTCGGCCGTGTAGGCGCCCGAGACCAGCGTCAGCGCCGTCATGGCAGAAGCGAATGGCGACAGGCGCAGCCCCACGAAGGGCAGTGCATAGTAGACGATGATCAGCAGCACCAGCAGCGGGATCGACCGGAAGATGTCGATATAGACCCGTGTCAGAAAGCGCGCCGGGCCCGGCGCATAGAGCCGCGCCATCGCAAGTCCCAGGCCCAGCACCAGCCCCGCAACGATGCTGGCCGCGCCAAGCTGCAGCGTGATCCACAGGCCCCGCAGCAGCAGCGGGAATGTCCGCCGCATTACCTCGGCGTTGAAAAAGGTCTCGAAGATGTCCATGAGCGTCCTTTCGGGTCCGGGGCCGGCCCGGACCCGCGTCTTCTGATCAATCGAGCTGCGGCATCGGCAGGACGGTAACGGTGGACGAGCCCTCGTCCGGCGCGACGCCGAACCATTTCTCGTGCAGTTCCGCCAGAACCCCATCGGTTTTAAGATCGTCGATGACGCCGTTCACCTGGGTCGCCAGTTCTGCATCCTTGGCGAACATCATCGAATACTTCTCGCCGGTCGGGATGCGCTCGACCACGGCCAGGTTCGGCTTGTCCACGACGTAGTATTGCAGCGCCGGAATGTCCGAGATGTAGCCGTCGATGCGCCCCGCCGTCAGGTCCAGCATGGCAGGCGCCAAGCCCTCATAGCGCCGGATCTCGGCGAAGCCGTATTCGCCTTGATGCTCGGTCGCCCACATGTCGCCCGTCGACCCGGTATCTACGCCGACGACCTTCCCCTCCATCTCGTCAAGCGACTTCGGCCCTTCGGCAAGTGCCGTCAGCGACTGATCGCTGTCGTAGTAGGGCTGGGCGAAGCTGACCGACTGCAGGCGTTCGTCCGTGATCGTGATGGATGACGTGGCAATGTCGATCCGCCCCGACTGCACAGCCGAGAAAAGGCCGTTGAACGGAATGTTCACCGTTTCGACCTCGGCGCCCATACGCTCGGCCACGGCGGCGATCAGGTCGATCTCGAAGCCCACGAAGTCGCCTGCCTCGTCCTGGAACTCCCATGGCACGTTGCCGATGTTGGCACCCACCGTCAGCGTGTCCTGCGCCACTGCCGCCCAAGCTGACCCGGCC
>JAYZBS010000130.1:0-8780 GCA_036338635.1 Pseudomonadota bacterium
CGGCCACGACATCCTCGCCCATCTCAGAGCCTTTTGGTCCGTCCTGCTTTACCTGATCAACGCCGTAATCCTGCGCAAAAGGCACCGTCAGTGCGTCAACTTGCCCGCATGATGAAGTTGCTCAGGCCGGACTAATGAAGGGGCGGGCCTGTGCGCCGGCCGGGATCGACCCGCTCGTGTATCGACGGCCGCCGACCAAGCGGGACAACCCGGAGTTGCGGGAGCGACTGCGGGACCTGTCCGCCAAGAGGCGAAGGCTTGGATATCGGCGTCTTCATATCCTGCTGCGGCGGGAAGGCTGAGCGCTGACGTGGAAGAAGCTCTACCGGATCTACCGGGAGGAGGGCCTTACCATGCACAAGCGTGCTGTCGGCACCGCTGCTCCTATGGCGATCCCGTAGGGGCCGAACCAGCGGTGGTCGCTCGACTTTGTCTCCGACACGCTCCCTGAGGGGCGCAGGTTCCGCATCCTGAATGCCATCGACGACTTCAGCCGGGAATGCCTGGCCGCGGTGGTCGACACGTCAGTGTCGGTCATCAGTGTCGCGAGGGAGTGGATCGCAGAGAGGCAGGGTTGCCCCTGCATGGTGGTGTCGGACAATGCGACGGAACTGACCTTGGACGCGATCCTGAAGTGGCAGGAAGAGCATGGCGTCGAATGGCACTGCATCGCACCGGGAAAACCCGTGCAAATTGGCTTTGTGGAAGGCTTCGAGGGGCGAATGCCTGAACGAGCGTCTATATGCCACCTGCGCCATGCCCGCCATCTGATCGCGGAATGGCGCAACAACCACAACCATCACCCCCACTCGAGCCGCGACGGGCTCACCCTTGGGCGTATCATGAACGGCTAAGAGAAGACTAAACCCCGAACGGTGCCAGCCCATAACTGCAGACAAAACGGAGAGCAGGTCATTGAACTGCAGCTCTTCTTGGTCGCGGGCCGTCAGGTGGGTTCGCGCAAGGCGGTGATCTCGCTCGCTAGGGCCGATCCGCCGCCTTGGAAGACCAGCCTGCCGCCGTCTGCGCCGAACTGTGCCTCAACGATCCGGGCATAAGCGCCCGCCTGCGACGTCTGGATTATCTCCCCGCCGCGCCAGCTTTCAACCGCAAAGCTATAAAGGCCGTCTGGAAGCTTTGCGCCCTCTTCCGTCCGACCCAACCAGTCGATCTGTCCTTCACCGGGACCTATCTCCTCGCGCGCGACCTCTTGCCCCTTGGCGTCATAGGTCACCAGTTGCACACTTTCGGCGAGGGCATGGGGCGCCACATCCAGGGTCAGCGCAGTATCTCCGAACCAGACGGGCGCGGTGGTGCGGGCCTCTTTGCCGATCCAGTTGGCGATGCCGCCGCTGCCGGACTGGCCAGCCATCTGTTCTAGGTACTTGTTGCCCAGTGCCTGCTGCTCGACACCGGCGAAGGTTGCCAGCTGAATGGCGAAATCGGTACTTTCCATCGGGCTCAGCGGGTCCTGATTTTTCAGCTGTGCCGTCAGCATCGTCAGGAACGTCTGGAAATCCGCCCCCGCACCCGCCCCCGCGCTGGAAAACCCGCCACCCGAGGCAGCTGACGATGTGGTGGCCGTGGCAGCCGGGCTAGTGATCGCGTCGACCATGCGAGTCTCCTAAAGTCTGATGTCGAGGCGCCGATCGCTCAGCGTCGTGGGGTTCATCCGGATCACCGCGGCCGGCGTGGCAAAGGGTTCGTCGTCGTCACGGCCACGCCTGTCCCCGGTCGGTTGCCAGTTGCGACCGGTGTCCTGTCGGAAGTCGAGGCTGCCGGTGTCGACTCCCGCCTCTGCCAGGTGCTGGGTCAGCAGATCGGCGTTGCGGCGCACCAGGTCCAGGGTCTCGGGCCGTTCCGCCCAGACCGTGATATGCGCGCGGTCGGGGCCGGACATGATCAGCCGGACGCGTCCCAATTCCTCGGGGGAGAGGGCGATTTCGGTCCGATCGCCCCGGGTGCTGACGATGGCCTCGGCCATCTGTTGCACCACCGGCCGCGGGTCGTGCAGCGCGGCCGACGGGGATATGGCGGACCCCGCGGCGCTGCTCCGCTGCGACGTAACGGACGCGCCGGCATCGAGCGGCGCCTGATCAAGCGGCCCGGCCTCGAACGCCAGCACCGTGTCCCGCACCTGAACCGAAGGGGACGCCATCTGGCGCAGGTCGCCATCCTTCGTGATTGGCGCGGCTTGGGGCGCAGTATCGGCGCCCGGGCCTGACGATTCGTGCAGAGTTGCGGCCGGAGCCGATGTATCCGCGTCGGCAGCTTTCGCATCAGGGGGCTGCATGGCCTGGCGTGACGGACGCGATTCAGTCACCAGCCGATTGTCCGAGACGATGGCCTGCCGCGCCGGAATCGCCGGGGTTGCGACCGTCGCCTGCGGATCCCCGGCAGGTTCACCAGTCACAGCGGCGGCGTCTTCAACGGTCCGCACTGCCTGCGCAAGGTCGCCCAGGATTATGCGGTTTTGTGGGACGTCATCACCAGGCACATCGGCATCCGGCAAAACCCCCTCCACCACCAGCGGCAGGGCGTCGTCGACGGTTGGCAGCGAAACCAAGGCCTTTGCGGTCGCCATCGACGGGGCAGGCCGCTCGACGGGCAAGTCGGGCAGGTCGGGCAAGGCCGGACTTGGGGCTGCAGCGGCGGGGCTGAAATGGGCGCTCAGCCCCAGGCTGCCTTCCAGCCAGGCAGCCAGGGGATCGGGATCGTCCTCGGGCAGGGCAGGGGCGGTGATCGGCGGCTCTGTCAGGTTTGCAGCGTCAAGCTGCGGCAGCATGCCCCCGACCGAGAGGTCCAGAAGCTGAAAGCCCGAATCGCCCTCTGGCACGGGCGTCGCCTGCGCTGTCCGCACATCGGCGGCGGGAAGGGGGGACAGGCTGACCTGAACATCGGACATTCGACACCTCTGGGGTTTTTCATCCAATAGCCGCAAATCCTTACTGATTATTTACCGCAGACCGCTAATTCTTCGGGGGTGACATGATCGGAGATCGAAAATGCGACTGGATGCCATCGCGCCCCTCCCCGCCACGCCCCCAAAGGCCGAGGCGGTGGCGGATCAGCTTGAACGCGCTTTTTTGGAGGAGATGCTGAAGTACTGCGGTCCAGGCACCATGGAAGGGGAATTCTCGGGTGGGGCCGGCGAAGACCAGTTCGCCAGCTTCCTGACGCAGCAGCATGCGGCGCAGCTGTCGCGCCGGCTAGACCTCGGGTTCGAGCGCATGCTTGCCGGGGCCGCCGCATGAGCCGGGCTCTCATCCGACAGGCGGAGCAGATCAAGGCTGCCCTGCTGGGCGGCAACGCGGCGGGTGCGCTGATCCAGATCGACGACTGGATGCGGGTGGCCGCCCGCAAGGGTCTGGATCCCACGTCCAAGGAGCAACTGGAGCCTGCCGTGGCCGAGCTTCGCGCCCTTGCGCAGGCGTCGCTGGACGGCGCGCGTCAGGCCGCCGAGCAGGTTCGCGCGATCGTCGAGGCTGCGCGCAGCCTGCAGACTTATGATTCGTTTGGGCGTCGTCTGGTCACGGCGACGCGTGCCAACGCCCCGCAGAGATTTTGAATAAAATCCGTGGGAAGGTTCGTTTGAGGCAATGGTTTCGGTTCACTAGTTGTAAATCACCGCCGGTTAGAACGGACACATGCCATGAACGGCGGCGGGCACAAGCTCGCGAAGGGTCATACGACCAAGTCCGCAAACCGGTGCGAAGCATCGAACGAGGAGACCATATGCCGGAGGTCGACGAACATCGGTGTCCGGTCACGCTGCAGACCTTGAAATTTCTTTACGCCTGGCCGGGTGAAACCCATCGGAATGATCGCGCTCGTGGCCGCGGGCTTTGGGGCATTGGCCGGCCTCGCTTGGATCGCTGTTCGTAGCTGTCCAACCGGGTGATGGCGAAAGCACTGACGGCCATTGCCGCCGAACAGGTTGCCAGCCCGGATCTGGGCCCGGGGCTGGGCGAGTCGCGATCAGGCCGCCAAGCGCCACGAGGCGCTGCGAGCCGAAAACAACTGATGGCAGACGGCAGGTGCAATGATTGCGCCGCGCCGCCGATGACACGGGCGAACGCCCTCCTGGCGTCCGCCACACCCATATCCACTCCAGAACGGGAATGACGATCTTGAATGCGGTAACGCCTCTTTACGAACAAGGCTACAGGTCCAGCTCGATGCGCTCTCCGCGCGATGCCGAGTACGACATCTTTTCGCGCGTCACGCGCATGCTGCGCCAGGCGCCGCGCAAGGCCGACAACCGGGATACGATCCTGGCGGTCCACAAGAACTCCGAGCTTTGGACCCTGCTTGCGTCCGACCTTGCCGCACCGGGGAACGCGCTGCCCGATGAGACGAAAGCAGGGTTGATCTCTCTGGCCGCCTTCGCGATCCGCCACGGTCGCGCCGTCATGGCGGGCGAAGCGCAGACCGATGCACTGATCGACATCAACATGACGGTCATGCGCGGCCTTCGCGGGGATTCGGGCGCATGAGCGGACTGGTCCTGAAGCTTGCCCCGAACGAGCGCGTGCTGATCAATGGGGCCGTGATCGAGAACGGAGACCGTCGCGCCAAGATCGCGATCAAGACGCCGAACGTGAACGTGCTGCGCCTGCGCGACGCGATTCATCCCGAAAGCGCCCGCACTCCGGTGTCCCGCGCCTGCTACATCGCCCAGCTGATTCTGTCGGGCGATGCCGAACCCGCCGAGGGACGGCGCCAGCTTCTGCTGGCGATCGAGCAGCTGAGTCAGGTCTTCGACGATCGCGACAGCCGCATCCTGATCGCCGACGCGACGCAGGCCGCAATCGATGCGAACCCCTATCAGGCGATGCGAAAGCTGCGTGACCTTCTGCCCCGAGAGGCGCGCCTGTTCGCTGCGGCAAGGCAGTGACGCCATGAGTATGCCGATCGTCATAGGCGTGGGCGGCATCGCCGGCTGGAAAATCATCCAGCGTAGCGAGGCACGGCAGATCGAGGCGGTCGCGAAGGACCCGGTCGTCCAGCGATCCACGACCTACTTCCGCGAGAACATCGCCCGAGCCCAGGAGGCTGACGAGCTGGTGCGGGACTACCGGCTGCTCAGCACCGCCCTGTCGGCCTTTGGGCTCGAGGCGGACCTTCCGAACAAGGCGTTCATCCGCAAGGTTCTGGAATCCGACGTCTCGGACGACAAGTCGCTGGTGAACCGTCTGGCCGACAAGCGATACCGCAAGCTGGCGGAAGCCTTCGGCTATGGTTCGGGCAAGCCGAAGGCGGATCTTGTCACCACCGTTTCCCAGGCTTTCGTGCAGCGCGAATTCGAGCGCCGCGTGGGCGAGGGTGACGAGACAATGCGCCTGGCCCTGAACGCCCGTCGTGAGCTGAGCGAACTTTCGACGCGATCCTCGTCGCAGAAGACGCTCTGGTACGAGGTCATGGCCAACCCGCCGATGCGCAAGGTCTTCGAGGGCGCGTTCGGCTTTCCGACCTCTTACGGCAAGCTGCCCGTCGATCGGCAGCTGGAGGAGTTTATGAAAGCCTCGGAAAAGACGTTGGGCACCACAAGCTTCAAGGAGATCAACACCCCGGCCGTTCTCGACAAGCTGATCAACACCTATGTCGCCCGTTCGCAGATCGCCCTGGCGCCGGTGCAGAACCGGTATTCGAATGCGCTGACACTGCTGACGGGGGGGATGGCGTAGCCCGGGGCGGGCGGCCCGGCCCACCGTTCCGTCCGCACAATGCGGCATGACGGCGCGACCGGGCCTATTAGGTCTGCGACTATTTCGTCTCTGTCGGCTGCCGGCGCACCTTGCGCCCAAGACTTGCTTGGCTATAACCCCGGACGATTTGCGCCCAACCTCGCCAGCCCCGGAGGCCACGATGCCCAAAAGAACCGATATCAAATCGATCCTGATCATCGGGGCAGGGCCCATCGTCATCGGGCAGGCCTGTGAATTCGATTATTCCGGCGCCCAGGCCTGCAAGGCCCTGCGCGAGGAGGGTTATCGCGTCATCCTGGTCAACTCGAACCCCGCGACGATCATGACCGACCCCGAGATGGCCGACGCGACCTATATCGAGCCGATTACCCCCGAGATCGTCGAAAAGATCATCGCCAAGGAACGCCCTGACGCGCTTTTGCCCACGATGGGCGGGCAGACCGGCCTGAACACCGCACTGGCGCTGGCCGACAGCGGTGCCCTGAACCGCTACGGGGTCGAGCTGATAGGCGCGCAGCGCAGCGCCATCGAGATGGCCGAGGATCGCAAGCTGTTCCGCGAGGCGATGGACCGCATTGGCCTGGAAAATCCCAAGGCCACCATCATCGCCGCCCCGAAACTTGCCAGCGGCAAGTACGACGTTTCGGCCGGGGTCGCCCAGGCCATGGAAGCGCTGGAAGAAATCGGCCTGCCCGCCATCATCCGCCCGGCCTTTACCTTGGGCGGCACCGGCGGCGGAGTGGCCTACAACCGCGACGACTACGAGCGTATCGTGCGCTCGGGGCTGGACGCCTCGCCCATGGCCCAGGTGCTGATCGACGAATCCCTCCTGGGCTGGAAGGAATTCGAGATGGAGGTCGTGCGGGATCGCAACGACAATGCCATCATCGTCTGCGCCATCGAGAACGTCGATCCAATGGGCGTGCATACCGGAGACAGCATCACCGTCGCGCCGGCCCTGACGCTGACTGACCGTGAATACCAGATCATGCGCACCGCCAGCATCGCTGTCCTGCGCGAGATCGGTGTCGAGACCGGCGGATCCAACGTGCAATGGGCGGTGAACCCGGAAGATGGCCGCATGGTCGTGATCGAGATGAATCCCCGTGTGTCGCGGTCGTCAGCGCTGGCCTCCAAGGCGACCGGCTTCCCGATCGCCAAGATCGCCGCCAAGCTGGCCGTCGGCTATACACTGGACGAGTTGGACAACGACATCACCAAGGTCACGCCAGCTTCGTTCGAGCCCAGCATCGACTATGTCGTGACCAAAATCCCGCGCTTCGCCTTCGAGAAGTTCCCGGGATCGAAGCCGGAACTGACCACTGCGATGAAGTCGGTGGGCGAGGTGATGGCCATCGGCCGCAGCTTCCATGAATCGCTGCAGAAGGCGCTGACCTCGATGGAGAACGGCCTGACCGGGTTGGACGAGATTGCCATCGAGGGCGCTTCGGATCAGGGCAAGCCCGCCGTCATCGCCGCCCTGTCACGCGCCACGCCCGACCGCATCCGCGTCATCGCCGAGGCGATGCGCTTCGGCCTGTCCAACGATGAGATTCAGCGTGTCACCAGCTTCGATCCCTGGTTCCTGGCCCGCATTCGCGAGATCGTGGATGCCGAACACGTCATCCGCGAAAACGGCCTGCCGACCGAGGCGGAGGAACTGCGGCGAGTCAAGATGATGGGCTTCACCGACGCCCGGCTGGCGCACCTGACCGGACGCGACGAGTCTGACATCCGCCGCGCCCGCCGCAACCTGGACATCCGTCCGGTCTTCAAGCGCATCGACACCTGCGCGGCCGAGTTCGAGGCGCAGACCCCCTACATGTATTCTACCTATGAAGCCCCCGCGATGGGCGATGTGGAATGTGAATCCCGTCCCACCGACGCCAAGAAGGTCGTTATCCTCGGCGGCGGCCCCAACCGCATCGGCCAGGGGATCGAGTTCGACTACTGCTGCTGCCATGCCTGTTTCGCGCTGACCGATGCGGGCTACGAGACGATCATGATCAACTGCAACCCGGAAACGGTCAGCACCGACTATGACACCTCGGACCGGCTCTATTTTGAACCGCTAACCTTCGAGCATGTGCTGGAGATCCTGCACAAGGAACAGCAGAACGGCACGCTCCACGGCGTCATCGTCCAGTTCGGCGGCCAGACGCCGCTGAAACTCGCAAATGCGCTGGAGGCCGAGGGCATCCCAATCCTCGGCACCACTCCCGACGCCATCGACCTGGCCGAGGACCGCGAGCGCTTCCAGAAGCTGCTGAACGACCTGAACCTGCGCCAGCCGATCAACGGCATCGCCAGCAGCGACGCGCAGGCCATCGCCATCGCCGAGCGCATCGGCTTCCCGCTGGTCATCCGCCCCTCCTACGTCCTCGGCGGCCGCGCGATGGAGATCGTGCGCGACATGGACCACCTCAAGCGCTACATCACCGAGGCCGTGAACGTCTCAGGCAAGAACCCCGTCCTGCTCGACAGCTACCTCTCGGGCGCGATCGAGGTTGATGTCGATGCCCTCTGCGACGGCGAGAATGTGCATGTCGCCGGCATCATGGAGCATATCGAGGAAGCGGGCGTCCATTCCGGCGACAGCGCCTGCTCGCTGCCCCCGCACACGCTGGACGCCGCCACCATCGACGAGCTCAAGCGCCAGACCGGCGCCATGGCCCGCGCGCTCAAGGTCAAGGGCCTGATGAACGTGCAGTTCGCCCTCAAGGACGGCGAGATCTTTGTCCTCGAGGTGAACCCGCGCGCCTCGCGCACCGTCCCCTTCGTCGCCAAGGCCACCGACAGCGCCATCGCCTCGATCGCCGCGCGCCTCATGGCCGGCGAGCCGATGTCGAACTTCCCCCTCCGCGCGCCCTATCCCGAAGGCGTCGGCCCGGAAACCGACCTGCCCTTCGCCGACCCGCTGACCCTCGCCGACCCGATCACGCCGTGGTTTTCCGTCAAAGAGGCCGTGCTGCCCTTCGCCCGCTTCCCCGGCGTCGACACGCTGCTCGGCCCGGAAATGCGCTCCACCGGCGAGGTGATGGGCTGGGACCGCAACTTCGCCCGCGCCTTCCT
>JAYZBS010000131.1:0-14266 GCA_036338635.1 Pseudomonadota bacterium
GGGGCCCGGCCCGTCCGCCGCCTCGGCGCCGGGGTCGATCCCCGGCGACGAGGCGCGCCCCGCCGTTGGCGGGGCGGCCTCGGGGCAGGCGATGGCCGATGCGCTATCGGCGCTGACGAATCTGGGCTATGGTCCATCCGAGGCGGCAAGTGCCGTGGCAGAGGCGCAGGCGCGGGAACCGACGGCCTCGATGCCGGCGTTGATCCGTGCGGCGCTGCGGCTGCTTGCGCCGAAGGAGTGACGGAGGAGCGCGTGATGGCAGGCAACCTCAAGGTCTTCATGCTGATGGCGGCGCTGACGGCGCTGGTTATGGCGCTCGGCTGGATGCTGGGCGGGCAGGGCGGCGCGCTGATCGCACTGCTGATCGCCGGTGGCATGAACTTCTTCAGCTATTGGAACAGCGACAAAATGGTCCTGCGCCAGCAGGGCGCTGTCGAGCTGTCACAGCGCCAAGGGGCGGAGCTTTTTGATCTGACCGCCGAACTTGCCCGCCGTGCCGACCTGCCGATGCCGAAGCTTTATCTTCTGCCAACCCAGCAGCCAAACGCCTTCGCCACCGGCCGCAATCCCGAAAATGCCGCCGTCGCGGTCACGCAGGGGCTGGTGGACACGCTGAGCCGCGACGAGATCGCCGGCGTCATCGCGCATGAACTGGCCCACATCAAGCATCGCGACACGCTGACGATGACCATCACCGCCACGATGGCCGGCGCCATCGCGATGATGGGGAACATGATGCTGTTCATGGGTGGCCGAGAGGGGCGCGGCGGTGCGTTCGGAGGCATCCTTGCCATGATTTTTGCGCCGTTGGCAGCAATGATGGTGCAGATGGCGATCTCCCGCGCGCGGGAGTACGAGGCAGATGCCACCGGCGCGGCTATCTGCGGGCAGCCGCGGGCGCTGGCCTCGGCCCTGCAGCGGATCGCCGTGGCGGCGGGGCGGACCGTCAACGTTCCGGCTGAACGCAACCCGGCGGCGGCGTCGATGTTCATCGTCAATCCGCTGCACGCCCTACGGGCCGACAAGCTGTTCGCCACCCACCCGCCGACCGAGGAGCGGATCGCCAGGCTGATGGCGATGAAGGGCGGGACTGCCCCGGCGCCCGAGCTGTCGCCAAGCCGCATTCCACAGACTGGCCGGCGCACCCCCTGGGGCCGGGGATGAGCCAGCCCGATCCCGTCCTGCGTCCCGAGGCGCTGGAGAGCGACGCCGAGGATCGCGCGCTGCGCCCGCAGAACCTTTCGGAATTCGTGGGTCAGGCCGAGGCGCGGGCGAACCTTAAGGTGTTCATCGAAAGCGCCAAGATGCGCGGCAAGGCGATGGACCACACGCTGTTCTTCGGGCCCCCAGGTCTGGGCAAGACGACGCTGGCGCAGATCATGGCGCGCGAACTGGGGGTGAATTTCCGCATGACTTCGGGGCCGGTCATCGCGCGGGCCGGCGACCTGGCCGCCATCCTGACCAACCTCGAGGCGCGCGACGTTTTGTTCATCGATGAGATCCACCGCATGAACCCCGCGGTCGAGGAGGTACTCTATCCCGCGATGGAGGATTTCGAGCTGGACCTCGTCATCGGCGAAGGCCCCGCGGCTCGGACCGTGCGGATCGAGCTGCAGCCCTTCACCCTGGTCGGCGCGACCACGCGCCTTGGCCTGCTGACGACGCCCCTGCGTGACCGTTTCGGCATTCCCACCCGGCTGCAGTTCTACGAGATCGCCGAGCTGGACCTGATCGTCCAGCGTGGCGCCCGCCTGATGGGCATCGGCGCCGACCCGGAAGGCACGCTGGAGATCGCGCGCCGGTCCCGTGGGACGCCGCGCATCGCCGGCCGCCTGCTGCGCCGCGTGGTCGATTTTGCGCTGGTCGAGGGCAATGGCCGGCTGACCCGAGAGATTGCCGACTTGGCGCTGACCCGGCTTGGCGTGGACGACATCGGCCTGGACGGGGCGGACCGCCGCTATCTGACGCTGATGGCGCAGCACTACGGCGGCGGCCCGGTCGGCGTCGAGACGCTTTCGGCCGCGCTGTCAGAAAGCCGCGACGCCATCGAGGAGGTGATCGAGCCCTATCTGCTTCAGCAGGGGCTGATCGCCAGGACCCCTCGCGGACGGCAGCTTGCCGCGCGCGCCTGGCGGCATCTGGGGCTGGACATGCCGGCGCCGCAGGGCCAGGGAACGCTGTTTGACGGCTGATTGCACAGCGCGCAAAATCACCTTAGCGTGACCGCCATGAGCCACGAGATCACCCTTCGCGTCTATTACGAGGATACCGACCTGGCCGGTATCGTCTATTACGCCAACTACATGAGATACATCGAGCGCGGGCGGACGGAATGGCTGCGCGCACTGGGAATCGACCAGCTGAGGATGCAGCAGGACACCGGACATGTCTTCGCCGTCCGGCGGGTCGAGGCGGACTATCTTCGGCCGGCCCGCTTCGACGATCTTCTGACGGTCAGGACGGCGCTTGCGCAGGCCAGCCCGGCCCGGATCGTCGTCGACCAGCAGGTGCGGCGGGGCGACCAGCTGCTGTTCACCGCCTTCGTCACCGTCGCCTGCCTTGACCGACTGGGGCGGCCCGTTCGGCTGCCCGCGTTCCTCAGGACCGCCATAGATGATTGAGCGGCGCATCGCCATGTGGTCGGGGCCGCGGAACCTGTCGACCGCAATGATGCGCAGCTTCGGCGCACGGGGCGACTGCGCCTGCGTGGACGAGCCGTTCTATGCCCATTACCTGCTGCAGACCGGCCTGCCGCATCCAATGCGGGCCGAGGTGATCGCCAGCCAGCCAGCGGACTGGCGCGAGGTGCTGCCCGAGCTGACGACGCAGCCGGTGGGCCTGCCACTGCAGTACCAGAAGCACATGGTCCAGCACATGCTGCCGGATATGGATCTGGACTGGACCGCGTCGGTCACCAACGTCTTCCTGATTCGCGAACCCGAACGGGTGGCTGCGTCATTCGCCGCCAAGCGCGGCCTTCCCGATCCGGCAGAGCTGGGGTTCGACCGGCAGTGGAAGATGTGGCAGCACATGGCCGAGCGGGGGCCCGCCCCGGTGGTGATCGACAGCGCCGACATCCGCCGCGACCCGGCCGCGGCGCTGCAGGCGCTGTGCGCCGCCATCGGCATCGACTGGACGCCGGCGATGCTGTCCTGGGCGTCCGGCCCGCATCCTCATGACGGCGTCTGGGGCCGGGTCTGGTACGACGCCGTCAACCGCTCGACCGGCTTCGGCGGCCCCGAAGGGCCTCTGCCCCGGTTGGAGGGGGATCTGGCCGCGCTGGCGGCGGCGCTGCAACCCTCGTATCAGGCAATTGCGGCACACCGGCTGCGGATCGTGTAAAACTGACGCCATTGTGTTGCCTTGGGGGATGAAACCCTTGCTAGGAACACGCTAAAGGGCGCTGAACGCCGGGCTGTCCAGCAGCCACGGGCCATGAAGATGAGGCAGTGACAATGGAACCCATTCAGGCCGCCGAGGCCATCGACTTTTCGGCCGTCGCATTGTTCTGGCGATCGTCCCTGACGGTGCAGATCGTCATGGTCCTGCTGATCGTGGCCTCGTTCTGGTCGTGGGCGATCATCGTGCAGAAGTTCCTTGTCTTCGCCCGCGCCCGCAGCGAAGCCAGCCGCTTCGACCGGTCCTTCTGGTCGGGCGAGCCCCTGGACGACCTCTACGACCGGCTGGGCGACCGCCCCAAGGGCGCGTCCGAGCGGATCTTCAGCGCCGGCATGACCGAGTGGCGCCGCAGCCACCGTGACGACGGGCGGCTGATCCCCGGCGGCATCAGCCGCATCGACCGCGCCATGAACGTGGCCATCCAGAGAGAAGAGGGGCGGCTGTTCCGCGGCCTGTCGTTCCTGGCGACCGTGGGCTCGACCGCGCCCTTCATCGGACTTTTCGGCACCGTCTGGGGCATCAAGACCGCCTTCGAGGGCATCGCCCTGACCCAGGACACCAGCCTGGCCGTCGTCGCCCCCGGCATCGCCGAGGCACTGCTGGCCACCGCACTGGGCCTGGTCGCGGCCATTCCGGCCGTCGTCTTCTACAACAAGCTCTCGGGCGACGCCGAACGCATCACCGGTGGATGGGAGGCGTTTTCCGACGAGTTCTCGACCCTGCTGTCGCGCCAGATGGACGAGGCCTGAGCCATGGCATCCTCGGTCGTCAAGCGGGTCAGGACCAGGGGGCGGCGGCGCAACCTGCCCATGTCCGAGATTAACGTCACGCCCTTCGTCGACGTCATGCTGGTGCTGCTGATCATCTTCATGGTCGCGGCGCCGCTGATGTCGGCCGGCGTGCCCCTGGACCTTCCCGAAACCGCCGCCAATGCTGTCCCGACCGAGCAGGAGGAGCCGCTGGTCATCTCGATCCCTGCCCAAGGCACGATGCAGGTGCAGGACCAGCCGGTCGCCGACGATCAGCTGGTCACCGCACTGCGCGGGGCTCTGGAAGGGCGACAGTCGGGCCGTGTCTTCCTTCGGGCCGACGGCTCGATCCCCTATTCCCGCGTGGTCCAGATCATGGGCGCACTGAACGCCGCCGGCATCACGGACATCGTGCTGGTCACCGAGACCGGCGGACCGCGGATGGACGGCTGACATGGACGAGCGCGAAGGCCGCATCGGTTACTGGATCTCGGGGGTGGCGCATGGTTCGCTGATCCTCTGGGCGGTGCTGGGCGGCGCGCTGTTTCGTCCCCAGCCCAGCCCGCCGGTCCGCACGACCGAGGTGTCCACCATCAGCGGCGCCGAGTTCGAGGCCCTTGCGGCCGCATCCCGCGGCGCCGGCCCGGTGGGGGCCGAGGCGACGGCGGTGGCCAGCCTTTCCGAACCGCCCGCCACCGCCGAAAGCGACGCGGCGCGTCCCGTCGACGCCTCTCCGCCTGAAGCGACCCAGTCCGTTCCCCTGGCTGCGCCCGACGCGGCGGAAACCGCACCCGATCTTGACGATCTGGCGGCACTCGCCCCTGCGCCCGTCGATGTGGCCACCGACCTGCCGGCGCCCGTGCAGCCGCAGGACGACGTAACGGTGACGCTGCCCGAGCCGGCGGTTCCGACGGTCGCGCCGCTGCCCGAGGCGCAGCCATCGCAGCCTGCCGCGCCGCAGCCCGACAGGGCCGCCACTCCGGTGGCGCCACGTTCCATCCTGGCGCTCGACCGCTCGCCGCGCCCGCAGGGGCGGCCACAGGATCTGGTTGCAAACTACAATCGCCGCCAGGCTGAAGCCGAGGAGCGCCAAGCCGCCGAGGCTGCCGAGGAACGCCGCGCCGCCGAAGCTGCCGAGCGCGAGGCCGAGGAACGTCGCGCCGCCGAAGCTGCGGAGCGCGCGGCCGAGGAACGCCGCGCCGCCGAGGCTGCCGAGCGCGCGGCCGAAGAACGCCGCGCCGCCGAAGCTGCCGCGCGCGAGGCCGAAGAACGCCGCGCCGCCGAGGCTGCCGAACGCGAGGCCGAGGAACGTCGCGCCGCCGAAGCTGCCGAGCGCGCGGCCGAGGAACGTCGCGCCGCCGAAGCTGCCGAGCGCGAGGCCGAGGAACGCCAAGCCGCCGAGGCTGCGCGTGAAGCCGCCGAGCGGCAGGCGGCGGCCGATGCCGCCCGCGAGGAGGCCGACCGCCAGGCACTGGAGGATGCGCTTCGCGAGGCGCAGCAGGGGCAGGCCGGGGCCGAGGGGACCGACACCGCCTCGACCGGCACCGCACAAGGCGGCGACCGCCAAATGATCGAGGGCGGCAGCGGCGCCTCGGCGGGGATGGACCCGCTGGCGGCGGCGCTGGCGGGTGCGATGGCCGGTGGTGATCCCGCGCCCGAGCCAGGCGTGCCGGCCGACGCCATGCAGCTTGTGCCAAGCCCGATGCGCGCCACCCCGCTGCCCGACCCCGCTCAGGGCCTGCCGATGGGCGATCCGCTGTCACTGGCCGAGCGCGAGGGGCTGCGCTTCGCCATCCAGAACTGCTGGAACGTCGGTGCGCTCTCGGTCGAGGCGTCGCGGATGACCGTCTCGGTCGGGATGACGCTGTCACCGGACGGGGTCCCCGATCCCGACAGCCTGCGGATGGCGGGCTTCCGGGGTGGCTCGGAAGCCGGGGCGCAGCAGGCCTTCGACGTTGCGCGCCGCGCGATCCTGATGTGCGGGCGGTCCGGCTTCGACCTGCCGCCCCAGAAATACGGCCGGTGGCGGGACGTCGTCGTCGACTTCCGCCCCGACGGGGTCGAGTTCTGATGCACCCCGCCTTTCGCTTTCCGACGACCCGAGATAATGAGGCCGCCATGTTCCGCCGATCGACACTTGCCCCCGCCGCCACGCTTGCCCTGGCCCTCGCCGGTGCGGCCCTGCTGCCCGCCGGTCCCCTGCTGGCGCAGGAGGCACCGCTGCGGATCGAGATTACCGACGGTGTGATCGAGCCGATGTCGATTGCCATTCCGGAATTCCATGGTGACGAGGAGATTGCGGCCCGCGTACGCGAGGTGGTGGCCGACGACCTGACCGGCACGGGGCTTTTCCGCGAGATCCCGATCGCGTCCCACCAGGTGCAGCCGGCCAGCTTCACCGAGGCCGTCAGCTATGACGACTGGCGTGCGCTCGACGCGCAGGCGCTCGTCTCGGCCGAGGTGCGCCAGATGGGCGAGAACATCAGCGTCCGGTTCCGCCTGTTCGATGTGGTGTCGGGCCAGCCGCAGGGCGACGGGATGCAGTTCGACGCCCGCGCGGCCGACTGGCGCAGGGCCGCGCATAAGATCGCCGACCAGGTCTATGCCCGGCTGACCGGCGAGAAGCCCTATTTCGACAGCCGATTGGCCTTCGTGCAGGAAACCGGGCCGAAGAACGCCCGCATCAAGCGGATCGGCGTCATGGATTACGACGGCGAGAACATCCTGTGGATGACGGACAGCTCGTCCCTGGTGCTGGCGCCCAAGTTTTCGGCGGACGGGCGGCGGCTGCTGTATACAAGCTATGACAGCGGCTTCCCGCAGATCCGGGTGATGGACATCGCCACGGTGACGTCGCGGCCGCTGACGCAAGACACGGGCGCGATGGCCTTCGCGCCGACCTTCAGCCCCGACGGGCGGTGGGTCGCCTATTCGCGCGAGAATGGCGGGAACACCGACATCTGGCTGATGGACGCCGCCACCGGTGCGCAGCGCCCCCTGACGGATGCGCCTTCGATCGAGACCTCGCCCAGCTTCAGCCCCGACGGGCAGCGCATCGTTTTCGAAAGCGACCGATCGGGGACGCCGCAGCTTTACATCATGGGGCTTGATGGTGGAGAGCCGACGCGGATCTCGTTCGGCGCTGGCCGCTATGGCAGCCCGGCCTGGTCGCCCAAGGGCGACATGATCGCCTTTACCAGTCAGGTCGGTGATAGGTTTCACATCGGTGTCATGCGCACCGACGGGTCCGCCGAGAAGACGCTGACCGATTCCTTCCTTGACGAAGGCCCGACCTGGGCACCCAATGGGCGCGTCGTGATGTTCACGCGTGTGACGCCCGGCGGCTCGGGTGAGCCGCGGCTGCACTCGGTGGACATCACCGGGCGGAACATGCGCCCGCTGGACCTTGACTTTGCCGCCTCGGACCCGTCCTGGGGCCCCCTGATGCCATGAGGATGACATGATGAACGCCGCCGCGAAGCCTGCACTGATGGCCGTCCTGCTGGCGCTGGCCGCCTGCGCCCAGCCCGCGCCGCCCCCGGCGGTACCGGTGGTTGATCCCTATGCCAGCATCGGCGGCGGCGCAGTCTTCCAAGGCGATCTGGCTGGCGGCACCCTGGGTGCCGAAGCGACGACGCAGTATTTCCAGAACACCGTCGGCGATACCGTGCTGTTCCCGGCCAACCAGACGACCCTGACGCCCGAGGCGCGGACCGTCCTGGCGCGGCAGGCCGACTGGCTGTCGCGGCACGGCGCCTTCACGGCGGTCGTGCAGGGCCACGCAGAAGAAACCGGCACGCGTGAATACAACCTGGCCCTGGGCGCGCGCCGCGCCAGTGCCGTGCAGGAATACCTGGTGGCCCAGGGCGTCGCACCGGGCCGCATCCGGACGCTGTCTTTCGGGAAAGAACGTCCGGCGGCCACCTGTTCTGACGAAAGCTGCTATACCCAGAACCGGCGCGCCGTGACGGTCGTCAGTGAAGCCGGACCCGGCGCATGAGGCACTGGACGACCTCTGCCCTGCTGGCGCTGACGCTGGTGGTACCGCATGTGGCGCTGGCGCAGCAGGATCCGGTCAGCCAGCCCGATCCGGCGACGCTGGCCGATCTGCGGACCGAGCTTGGGGACTTGCGCAGCCAGCTGCACGGCCTTCGGGCCGAGCTTGTCGCCTCGGGCGCCGAGGGGTTTCGCGCCGCCGGCGGCGCCAGCGCCATCGACCGCATGAACGCGATGGAAGGTCGCCTGAAGGCCCTGACCAACCAGGCCGAGCAACTGCAGAACCGCATCAACCGCATGTCCGTCGAGGGTGAGCGGCGGCTGGCCGACCTGGAATTCCGTCTGTGCGAGATGGACCCCGCCTGCGACCTCAGCGCACTGACGGTGACTCAGCCGATTGGCGGGCAGCCCGAACTGGCGCCCTCGGCCCCGGCGGTTCCGGAGAACAGCGCTCCGGCCTCGACCGCGGCCGAGCAGGCCGATTTCGATGCGGCCAAGACGGTGCTGGACAGCGGCGACCATGTCCGGGCGGCGCAGATGTTCGCCAGGGTGGCGGAAACCCATGCGGGCGGGCCGCTGACGGCCGAGGCGCTGTTCCTGCGCGGTCGGGCGCTGGATCTGGCGGGCCAGCCACGCGAAGCCGCCGCGGCCTGGTTGGAAGGATTCGCCGCCGATCCCGACGGCGAGCGTGCTGGCGAAAGTCTTCTGGGCATTGCCCGTATCATTGAGGGGCAGGGGGATCCCACGGCTGCCTGCCTCTACCTGGCCGAGGTTCCGGCGCGCTTCCCCGGCACCCCACAAGCGCTGCAGGCCGAGGCAGAGGCGGGGCGCATCCGCTGTGGGCAGAGCGACCTCGGCGTCCTCGACCCGCTGCTGGACCCCGCCCTTGATCCCGAGGCGGCGGCAGATCTTGCCGAACATCAGTGACCGGCGACCCGGCTGCCGGGGTGCGCGCCGCGCTTGACAGGTTGGCGGGCGATCTGCCGGCCTTGGGACTGGCGGTTTCGGGCGGCGGTGATTCCGTCGCGCTGATGCATATCGCCGCGGATTGGGCGCGCGGCCGTCGCTTGGCGGTGGCCACGGTCGATCACGCGTTGCGCGAAGGCAGCGCCGCCGAGGCGCAGGCTGTCGCCCAGGCTGCGCAGCGACTTGGTCTGCCGCACAGGGTCTTGTGGTGGCAGCGTGATGGCCACGGTGGCAACCTGATGGCCGAAGCCCGCGAGGCGCGGCTGAAGCTGCTGGCGTCGTGGGCCTGTGACAATGACCTTCCCGCCGTAGCACTTGGTCACACCGCCGACGACGTGGCCGAGACGCTGATCATGCGCCTCGCGCGCGGGTCCGGTATTGACGGGCTGGCCGCGATGGCAGAGTGGCGCGACGCCTTCGGCATGCGCTGGCTGCGGCCGATGCTGTCGGCCGGACGGGCCGACCTGCGCGACTGGCTGGACGGGCAGGGGATCGCCTGGATCGACGATCCATCAAACGAGAACACCGACTTCGGCCGCGTGCGCGTCCGCCGGGCCATCGCCGCACTGGGCCTGGACGTGGCGGGGCTGGCGCGCTCCGCATCCCATATCGCCGAGGCGCGCGATGCCGTGGCCGACTTCGCCCTGCTGGCCGCTGGCGATGTGGCGGCGGATCGCGGCAGCCTCTCGCTGCCGCGGGGCCCGTTCCGCGATGCCCCGGCCGAGGTTCGACGCCGTCTTCTGGTCGCCGCATGCCGGTGGGTGACCGGCGCCGCCTATCCGCCCCGCCGCGCGGCGCTGCTGCATGCGATGCACGGCGTCATGGCGCAGACGCGGGTGACGCTGGACGGAGCAATGATCCTGACCGACCGCGACCGGCTGCGGATCATCCGCGAACCTGCGGCGGCGCTGCGGGCCGGCGCGGCCATGGGCGCGGTCTGGGACCGCCGGTGGCGGATCCCGGACCTGCCGCAGGGCCACCACGTCGCTGCTTTGGGATACGATGCGCTGCCTGGCGCGGGCTGGCGTTCCTCGGGCCTGCCACGGGACGAAGCCGCGGCAAGTCCCGCGATCTGGTCGGGGGCGGATCTTGTTGCGGCACCCACGCTGCACAAGGATCACGCGGAGGTGATCCGTCCGCTGCGGCACGTGGCAGATTTTCGCAGGCTGGTGAAGGCTCATTGAACCTTTGCGGATAATCCCTATTTTCAACCCAAACCACTTTCCGTCGGAGGACGCCATTTTGGGCAACGCACGCAACCTCGCCTTCTGGGTGGTTCTGTTCCTGATGATCCTGGCCTTGTTCAACCTGTTCAGCGATGGATCGAACACGATGAACAGTCGGCAGATCAGCTACTCCGACTTCATTGAGCGTGTGCAGAACGATCAGGTCACCGCCGTCACCATCGATGGCGAGGACGTGATGATCACCGGCAGCGACGGCCAGCAATACGCCACCGTCCGCCCGATGGGCGAGGATATCAGCGACCGGCTGATCCAGCAGGGCGTCGACGTCCGCGTGATCAAGCAGCAGAGCAGCGGCTTCATGTCGATGCTGGGTGTCTGGCTGCCCTTCATCCTGCTGATCGGCGTGTGGATCTTCTTCATGAACCGCATGCAGGGCGGCGGCAAGGGCGGCGCGATGGGCTTTGGCAAATCGCGCGCGAAGCTGCTGACCGAGAAGCACGGCCGGGTGACCTTCGACGACGTGGCCGGCATCGACGAGGCGAAGGAAGAGCTGGAAGAGATCGTCGAATTTCTGCGCAACCCGCAGAAGTTCAGCCGACTGGGCGGCAAGATCCCGAAGGGCGCGCTGCTGGTCGGCCCTCCGGGCACGGGCAAGACGCTGCTGGCCCGTGCCATCGCGGGCGAGGCCGGCGTGCCGTTCTTCACCATCTCGGGTTCGGACTTCGTCGAGATGTTCGTCGGCGTCGGCGCCAGCCGCGTCCGCGACATGTTCGAACAGGCGAAGAAGTCCGCTCCCTGCATCCTCTTCATTGATGAGATCGACGCGGTCGGCCGCGCACGGGGCGTCGGCATCGGCGGGGGCAATGATGAACGCGAGCAGACGCTGAACCAGCTTCTGGTCGAGATGGACGGATTCGAGGCGAACGAAGGCATCATCATCGTCGCCGCCACCAACCGAAAGGATGTGCTGGACCCGGCGCTGCTGCGCCCCGGCCGCTTTGATCGCCAGATCCACGTCCCGAACCCCGACATCAAGGGCCGCGAGAAGATCCTGTCGGTTCACGCCCGCAAGGTCCCGGTCGGTCCCGACGTCGACCTGCGCCTGATCGCGCGCGGGACGCCCGGCTTCTCTGGCGCCGACCTGATGAACCTCGTGAACGAGGCGGCGCTGATGGCCGCCCGCATCGGTCGCCGTTTCGTCAGCATGGCCGATTTCGAGAGTGCCAAGGACAAGGTCATGCTGGGGGTCGAACGCCGCAGCCTGGTCCTGACCCCCGAGCAGAAGGAAAAGACCGCCTATCACGAGGCCGGCCATGCGATCGTCGGCCTGTCGCTGCCCAAATGCGACCCGGTTTACAAGGCGACGATCATTCCGCGCGGCGGTGCCCTTGGGATGGTGGTTAGCCTGCCCGAGATGGACCGGCTGAACTTCCACAAGGACGAGGCCAAGCAGAAGATCATCATGACTATGGCCGGCAAGGCCGCCGAGATCATCAAGTATGGCGAAGAGGGCGTGTCGAACGGCCCTGCCGGCGACATCCAGCAGGCCAGCGCACTGGCCCGTGCCATGGTCATGCGCTGGGGCATGTCCGACAAGGTCGGCGCGGTCGACTATGCCGAGGCGCATGAGGGTTACAACGGCAGCACCGGCGGTTTCTCGGTGTCGGCTGCGACCAAGGAGTTGATCGAGCAGGAAGTGCGAGAGCTGATCGAGGCCGGTTATCAGGAAGCCCGCCGGATCCTGCTGGAGAAGGAGGTCGAGTTCGAGCGCCTTGCCAAGGGCCTCTTGGAATACGAGACGCTGACCGGAGAGGAAATCGGCCGCATCGTCCGTGGAGAGCCGCTTGACGGCGGCGACGACGACGCGCCGAGCAGCCTCATCCCCGCCGTGACCGCGATCCCGAAGGCAGGCAAACCGGCCCCTGGTGGCGATCCGGCCCCGGCCTGAGGGGAGGCGTTCGCCAGGATCACGCTGCTGGCGTCATGATGAAGTTCGCACCTGTCGGTCGAAAGGCCGGCAGGTGCTTTTTATTGCAGGTCCGTTGTCCGTTCGTTCGCTCGCGCAAGACGCGAGGTCTGGCGTTCTGGCAGCGAAGCCCCGTGGCCCTAAGGGCTCACACGAGGCTGGGGGTGATTTTCAGCGTTCCGCCGGTCGCGTGGGAATAGGGGCAGACCTCGTGGCCGCCTTCGATCAGGCTTTGCGCGACGTCGCGGTCCATCCCCGGCAGGCTGACCTTGATCTCGACGTCCAGACCGAAGCCGGTGTCGTCGCGCGGGCCGATGCCGACCTCGACGGTGACGGCAGCGTCATCAGGCACCTTGATCTTCTGGGATGCCGCATAATGGCGCATGGCGCCCATGAAACAGGCCGAATAGCCAAGCGCGAACAGCTTTTCAGGGTTAAGGCCGTCACCGCCGGGTCCGCCAAGCTCTTTCGGGACGACCAGATCGACCTGGTGGCTGCCATCGTCCAGTCGGGACTTGCCGTCGCGCCCGCTGCCGGTGGCGGTGGCCGATGTGCGATAGATAATTTTGCTGACCATGATTTTACCCTTTCTCGATAGTATATCGCGCGCAACATAATAGGCATGAAAAGCAAAGCCAACTGTTGAGATATCTCTCTGCGCCACATATTGCTGTGGCATGACGAATTCCGCATCCCCACTGGGCGCGCTGCTGTGCTTCGACGTCTATGCCGTGAACCTAGCCTTCGGCCGGGTCTACAAGCCGCTGCTCGAGCCGCTTGGCCTGACATACCCGCAATACCTGGTGCTGCTGACGCTCTGGTCGCGGGACGGGCAGACGGTGGGCCATATCGGCGCGGGCCTGGGGCTGGACAGCAGCACCCTCACGCCGCTGATCAAGCGACTTGAGGCGGCCGAACTGGTGAAGCGCGCCAGGGATACCCAGGATGAACGGCGCGTGATCGTGTCGCTGACCGAACGGGGCCGCGACCTGCAGTCCGAGGCCAGCCACGTCACCGCCTGCGTCGCCAAGGCGACGGGTCTGACAGCGCCCGAGATCGTGCAACTGCAATCGACACTGGCGAAACTGCGAACGGCCCTGCATGACGGCATCGAAGGTCCCGCACCGGCGGGCCCAGCCGAAAAGGGGCCGAGGCGATGAACCCGAACGACATTCCCGACATGCCGACGCTGCGAGAGCAGATCGACGCGCTGGACGGCCGCTTGATGGTGCTGATGGCCGAACGTCATGCGCTGATCGACCGAGCGGCGCAGATCAAGTCCGGCAACGGGATGCCGGCCCGCATCGACGAACGGGTCGAGGAGGTGGTTGCGAACGTCCGCCGCCATGCCGGCCAGCTGGGACTGGATCCGGACCTCTACGACCGCATCTGGCGTCAGCTGATCGACGCCGCCATCGACCAGGAAGAGCGTCAACTGAAGAAGGATCGCCCATGACCGCCCAGATCATCGACGGCAAGGCCTTTGCCGCGACACTGCGCTCTCGCATCGCGGCCGAGGTCGCGTCCCTGGCCGATCGCGGTATCACGCCCGGCTTGGCCGTCGTCCTGGTCGGAGAAGACCCTGCTAGCCAGGTTTATGTCCGGTCCAAGGGCAAGATGACGAGAGAGGTCGGCATGGCGTCCTTCGAGCATCGGCTTTCGGCCGAGACCCCACAGGACGAGCTATTATCGATGATCGAGCGACTGAACGCCGATCCTGCCGTAAACGGAATCCTGGTGCAGCTGCCGCTTCCGGCCCAATTGGACGAAAGCGCCGTCCTGTCGGCGATCCTGCCCGAAAAGGACGTCGACGGGTTCCACATCATGAACGCGGGCCGACTGGCGACGGGGCAAAAGGCGATGGTGCCCTGCACGCCGCTTGGTTGCCTGATGCTGCTGCGCGACCACTTGGGGTCGCTCTCGGGGCTGAACGCGGTGGTGATCGGGCGCAGCAACATCGTCGGCAAGCCGATGGCGCAGCTGCTGCTGCGCGACAGCGCGAC
>JAYZBS010000132.1:0-13431 GCA_036338635.1 Pseudomonadota bacterium
ACGGTGGACAGCTGGCTGATCTGGAACCTGACCGGCGGTAAGGTCCACGCGACCGACGCGACCAACGCCGCGCGCACGATGCTCTATGACATCCACAAGGGGCGGTGGAGCACATCGATCTGCCAGCTGTTCGACATTCCCTTGTCGATGCTGCCCGAGGTCCGCGACTGTGCGGCAGATTTCGGCACCACGCGCGCGGATCTGTTCGGCAGGCCGGTCCCGATCACCGGCGTCGCGGGCGACCAGCAGGCGGCGACCGTGGGGCAGGCCTGCTTTCAGCCGGGGATGCTGAAATCCACCTATGGCACGGGCTGCTTCGCGCTGCTGAACACGGGCGACAGGCCGGTGGCCTCTACTCAGCGGCTGCTGACGACCATCGCCTATCAGCTGGACGGCAAGCCGACCTATGCGCTGGAAGGGTCGATCTTCATCGCGGGCGCCGTGGTGCAATGGCTGCGCGACGGGCTGAAGATCATCCGCAACGCGGCCGAGACGCAGCCCTTGGCCGAAACCGCCGATCCCTCGCAGCAGGTCATCCTGGTCCCGGCCTTCACCGGCCTGGGCGCCCCCTACTGGAGCCCCGACAGCCGCGGCGCGATCTATGGGCTGACCCGCAACTCCGGCCCCGCCGAATTCGCCCGTGCCGCGCTGGAAAGCGTGGGCTTCCAGACCCGCGACCTGCTGGAGGCGATGAAGGAGGACTGGACGCAAGGCGGCACCGCCCTGCGGGTCGACGGCGGGATGAGCGCGTCCGATTTTGCGATGCAGTTCCTGGCCGACATCCTGGGCGCGCAGGTCGACCGCCCCAAGGTGCTGGAAACGACGGCGCTTGGCGCGGCCTGGCTTGCGGGACAGCGCCAGGGCATCTATCCGGGCACCGACGGGTTCGCGAAGGAGTGGCGGCTTGACCGCAGCTTCCAGCCGGTGATGCACGATGGCGACCGGCAGGCGCGCTATGCCGCCTGGCGGCGGGCGGTCAAGGCGACGATGTCGCTGTAACAAGGGACGACAAGTGGCCGCATGCAAAAGATAATCTTCGACACGGACCCCGGCGTGGACGACGCGCTGGCGCTGCTCTATCTGCTGCGCCATCCCGACATCGACCTGATGGGCATGACCACGGTCTTCGGGAACGCGCCCGTGGCGCTGACGACACGGAACGCCCGCTTCCTGCTGCGGTCCTGGGGCCATGACGTTCCGGTCCATGCCGGCGCGGCGGGGCCGCTGACGCCGGACATGCCGCAGGACGACTTTCCGGTCCACATCCACGGCCGCAACGGGCTTGGCGACCATCCGGTGCCGGACGACCCGAAGGAAGAGTCTGAAAGCGCCAGCAGCTTCCTGATCGACACGATCCGCGCAAACCCCGGCCAGGTCCGCATCCTGGCCGTTGGTCGCATGACGAACCTGGCTCGCGCGCTGCAGACGGCGCCGGACATCGCCGATCTGGTGCGAGACGTGGTCATCATGGGGGGCGCCTTCCGCGTTCCCGGCAACATCACCCCCGCGGCCGAGGCGAACATCTGGGGCGATCCTCTGGCCGCCGACATCGTGTTCGGGGCGGGCTGGCAAGTAACCGCGATCCCCCTGGACCTGACGACGCGGACCTTCATGACGCGGCCGATGCTTGCGCGGCTGGCGCAGGAGGGCGGTCCGGACATGCAGTTGGTGGCCGACCTGTCGCAAGGCTATGTCGGCTTCTACAGACAGTCCGGCTATGACGGGATGGTGGTCCACGACTGCTGCGCGTCGGTCTTCCTGACCGACCCCGACCTCTTCACCCTCACCACGGGCGAGGTACGTGTTCCCTGGCAGGGCATCGCCCTTGGCACCACGATGATGAACCCCTCGGATCGTCAGGGCCCCATGGATGCCTGGGCGGACCGGCCCCGGCAAGCCGCCGCGCTGGACGGCAAGCCCGAGGCGATCCTGGCCCGCATCGCGCAGATCTGCACCGGCTGAGCGGCAGGGACGAAACGGCGTCTTGCGCAGCCTGCCCCAACCTGACCAGATAGGGATCCCAGGACCCCTTCGGAGCAGACATGGACGACAGGCTGGACGTGGCGATCATCGGCGCCGGCATCACCGGCATCACCTGCGCCCGCAAGTTGCAGGCGGCGGGGCTCCGGGTTCGGTTGTTCGACAAGGGCCGCGGAGCCGGCGGGCGGTTGGCGACCCGGCGAACGGATGGCGGGCTGCGCTTCGATCACGGTGCGCAGTACCTGCAGCCCCGTCACGCCCACTTCAAATTCCTGCTGGAGGATCTGCGCGGATCTGGCCAGACCGCCGACTGGGATCAGCTTGACGGCGCATTCGTCGGGACGCCTGGCATGTCGCAACTGCCCCGCGCACTGTCGCGCGATCTCGACATCCGCCAGGGCGCGCAGGTGACGCAGCTGGTGGCCGAGCGGCCCGGCTGGCGGCTTGGCGTCGAAGGGGCTTGGCACACCGCCCGCAGGGTCGTCCTGGCCATCCCCGCCCCGCAGGCCCGCGACCTTCTGGGGCAGGACCACGCCTTCTCGGCCGCGCTGCGGATGGTGCATTTCCAAGCCAACATCACCGTGATGATCGGCTTGGATCCGGCCGCGCCGCGCCCCTTCGTGACGCGCGAGGGGCAGGGGCCGCTGGCCTGGATCACGCAGGACAGCGCCAAGCCCGGCCGTGGCGGGCAGCCCCTGACCACCTGGGTCGTGCAGGCCGACCCGGAATGGAGCATGGCGAACATCGACCTGCCCTTCGATACGCTTGCCGACAGGGTCGCGCCGCTACTGCTCCAGTCGATCGGCGCAGAGCCGGATCACCTGCGCCACAAGGCGGCGCATCGCTGGCTGTACGCGCGTGCGGACCAGCCGTTGGGTCACCCCTTCCTGTCGGACGATGCGTCCGGCCTGATCGTCGGGGGCGACTGGACCCTGGGTCCCACGGCCGAGGATGGCTGGGCCAGTGGCCGCGCCATGGCGGCGCACCTGCTGGCGGCCTGAGGCAATGACCGACGACCGCCGCCCGCGCGACGTACCGCAGGGACGCCTGTCGCGGATGCTGCGGATCGGCGGCCTCGCCTCGGGGATCGGCGGACGGGCGCTGGCGCAGGGTGCGCGGCAGATTGCCAGCGGTCAGCGGCCGCGGGCGCAGGACCTGCTGCTGACGCCGGCCAATGCCGCACGGCTGGCCGCGCAACTGGCGCAGATGCGCGGCGCTGCGATGAAGCTGGGACAGCTGATCTCGATGGACGCCGGAGAGTTCTTGCCGCCCGAGCTGGCCCAGATCTTGTCCCGCCTGCGCGCCGACGCCGACCCGATGCCACCGAAGCAGCTTCAGCGGGTGCTGGACGCGGCCTGGGGCGAAGGCTGGCTCCGGCATTTCAGCCGCTTCCAGGTGCGTCCGATCGCTGCCGCCTCGATCGGGCAGGTGCACCGCGCCCAGACCCGCGACGGTCGCGATCTGGCGATCAAGGTGCAGTATCCGGGGGTTCGCGCCAGCATCGACAGCGACATCGCGAACCTGGGACTTCTGTTCCGCGTGCCGGGCGCGCTTCCCCCGGGCCTCGATCTGCCGTCGCTGCTGGCCGAGGCGCGCCAGCAACTGCATGCCGAGGCCGATTATGTTCAAGAGGCCGCCCAGATGCGTCGGTTTGGTCAGCTTCTGGCGGATCGGCCCGAGTTTCTGCTGCCGATGCCAGACGATCAGTTCTGCACCCGCGACGTGCTGGCGATGGACTTCATCGACAGCCGCCCCATCGAGACGCTGGCGGAGGCGCCGCAGGCGCTGCGCGACAAGGTTGCGACCGATCTGGTCCGGTTGGTCATAGACGAGCTGTTCGCCTTCAACCTGATGCAGACCGACCCCAATTTCGCGAACTTCCGCTGGCAGCCCGACAGCGATCGGATCGTGCTACTGGATTTTGGCGCGACGCGCAGCTTTTCGGATCCCGTCGCACCCCGCTATCTTGCGCTGCTGCGGGCAGCCCTGTCGGGCAATGCCGAGGCGATCAGGCGGGCCGCCATCGACATCGGCTATTTCCGGGCCGACACCGATACGGATCACCAAGAGATGCTGCTGCAGATGATGGAGACGGCCTTCCAGCCGCTGCGGCGCGGCGGTGTCTTCGACGTCGCCTCGACCGACATCCCGCAGCGCATCACGAAAACCGCGATGCAGGTCGCCCGCACCCGCCAGCGGGCCGAAATGCCGCCGCCAGAAGTCCTGTTCCTGCATCGCAAGTTCGGTGGCCTCTACCTGCTGCTGGCGCGACTTCGTGCACGGGTCGACCTGGACGAACTGATCGATCCCGACAGGCTGGAGGCGCAACTGACCGTCCGTGGCCAAGCGCCAGCCTGACAGCCTCCGCGCCTTGACGAAAGGCCGGCCGACTCGGCACGCGACCGACTGCAGCGCCAGGCACAGCCCATATAATATGTGACACCCTATCAGGCTGATCAGGACAGAAGGTTCGCGTTCCGGCAGCCTGGGCTGGGCGAGCAGCGCAGCATCCGCCGTCGCGGCCGCCTGCGCCGGCCCTTGGTCTCGCCGTCGCCAGTTTCATGTCCGAAGGCCGCTTCTAGGATCGAGAGCATAGGTCGACCGCTTCTGCGCCGGACATCGCGCTTTGAAGGTGCATCATCCATGACCTGCTGGAGCTCGCCCAGCCCGCCGGTCGGGCGCCGGGCGAACCAGCGATCACGTCAGCCTGGCCTGCCAACCGTGACACCTACCCCAGATCCGGCGGCCAAGAATTCAGCCACTGCCAAGATCAGGCCGTCAGTCCCTCATCTCGTGCAGGCGGTCGCCGACCAGGCGGCGGATCATCAGGAACTCTTCTGCCATGGCGATGCCGGGGCCGTTTTCCTCGACCGGGACGGCGCCGGGATCCTCTTGGCCGTCGCGCATGGTCTCTCGTTGGCTCAGCCAGTCGATCAGCGGCTCGCGGGACGAGGGTTCGAGCGCGGCGACCAGGCGGGCCAGCAGGCGGCGCTGCGCATCCAGGCGCGCTTCGAGGGTTTCGATCAGGGCGTGGTCCTTTTCCATGGTATGGCTTTCTCCTCAGACGGATTTCAGGGCGCGGTCCAGCGCGGTGATGACTTTCTGCGTCAGCCCCTGCGGGGGCGGCGGCGTGACGTCCGCCCAGCCCCGCGCACAGGCCTCTTGCAGGCTGAACGGAGCGGGGCGGCGCAGGCGCGACAGCTCGTCCCAGCCAATGGGACAAGCAACGGGTGCGCCAGGCCTGGCGCGGACCGAAAAGGGCGCGACCGAAGTCGAGCCGCGTTCATTTCGCAGCCAGTCGATGAAGATGCGGTCCTTGCGGCGGGCCTTCGACATCTCGGCAGTGAAGCGGTCGGGTTGAGCCGTCGCGGCCAGCGTCGCCACGCCACGGGCGAACAGCTTGGCGGTGTCCCACCCGACGCTGCGGCGCAATGGCACGACCAGATGCACGCCCTTGCCGCCCGACAGCATCGCCCAGCATTCCAGTCCCAGATCCGCCAGCCGGTCACGCAGGTCAAGCGCGGCGCGGCGGGTGGTGGCGAAGGACAGCCCTTCGTCGGGGTCGAGGTCGAAGACCAGCCGGTCCGGCCGATCAAGACGATCGCGACGGGCGCTCCAGATGTGG
Organism: Pseudomonadota bacterium; assembly: GCA_036338635.1. Classification (GTDB taxonomy): domain Bacteria; phylum Pseudomonadota; class Alphaproteobacteria; order Rhodobacterales; family Rhodobacteraceae; genus Paracoccus. Next base: position 5,606 of record JAYZBS010000132.1, read on the forward strand.
AACTCGACCGTGCCCATCTGAACCGCCGCCACGAGGCCCGCGGCATCCGAGCCGTAGGCATAGGGGTGCGTCTCGCCGTCGCTCTCGGCGATCGGCACCGTCTTCAGCGCGTCGGGGAAGCCCTTTCCGGGGTGCTTCTGGAAGAAACGCTGGCCTGCCAGCCCGTTGGGCAGGCGCACCAGCGACAGCGGCCGGTCCCGCATCTCGGGCAGCATCAGGGGCGCGATGTCGCGATAATATCGAGCCAGATCGGCCTTCGTGACCTTGGCATCCTGGAAGATCACGCGATCGCCGCTGCTGAGCGCAATGCCAGCGATGTCCTCGCGATCTGTCGTCGCCGGCTCCTCGACCTGCACCTGGCGGGCCGGCTTGTCCTCGCGCAGGCCAAGGAAGACGGCATGGCGCAGGCGTCCCTGACCGGTCGTTTCGGCGTAATCGACCTCGGCCACCAGGCGCGGGTCGATCCAGGTGACGCCGCGCGCTTCGGCCTTCGGCACCTGAACCGGCGCCTTCGATCGCTTCAGCGGCGCCATCCGCGCAGCCAGGTCCGCCATGGCGTCCTGGTCGAACCCGGTGCCGACCTTGCCCATGTAAACAAGGTCCCCACCCCGGCGCGCCGCGACGGCAAGCGATGCGAAGGGCCGCGCAAGGCTGCTGCTGGCCTGCCAGCCCACGATGACGAACTCGGCCCGGTGGCGGCACTTGATCTTCAGCCAGTCGCGACTTCTGCCGCCGCGATAGGGCGCGTCGCGGCGCTTGGCGATCACGCCCTCGCCGCCCGATCCGCAGATCAGGTCAAGCGCCTCCTGCGGATCGCCGTCGATCACCGGCGACAGGTCCAGCGCACCCATCGGCGGCAGCGGGGAAAACAGCCGCTCCAGCGCGCGGCGCCGGTCGGTCAGGGGGCGCTTGCTCAGATCCTTGCCGTCCAGCTGGATCAGGTCGAAGGCGACAAAGCCGAACGGCCCGCCCGCGGTGATGGCATCCTGCAGGGCACCGAAGCCTTGCAGGCCCGCACCGGCCACGATCTCTCCGTCGATCAGCGCCGACTTGCAGTCCAGGTCGTCGAAGGCAGGAACCAGGTCCGCGAAGCGGTCGGTCCAATCATGGCCGTTGCGCGTCCAGATCCGCGTGCCGCCCTTGCCAAGGGCCACCTGCGCGCGATAGCCGTCCAGCTTCAATTCGTGCCAATGGCTGCCGCTGTCGGCAAGATCCTCGGTCAGGGTCGCCAGTTGCACCGGAACCGGGCGCGGCCGGGTTCCGGTGCGATCACGCAGGCGGGGCGCCTTCTCGGCGGCGATGGCCGGAAAATCGCGCCCGGTGGCGATGCTGGTACGATACGTCTCGACCGGATCGGCGCGGTGCGCGGCCTCGTCATCGGACTTGATCAGCAACCAGTTCTCGCGCTTGGAATCGCCGGTCTTGCGGCCCTTCATGCGGACCAGGTTCCAGTCTCCGGTCAGCCGGCGCCCGTGGATGCGAAAGCTCAGATGCCCCTTCGACAGGCCGCGCGCCGCCGGTTCCAGCGGCTGCCACCAGCCCAGGTCCCACAGCATCACGGTGCCTGCGCCATACTGTCCCGACGGGATCTGGCCTTCGAAGCGCAGATAGGACAGCGGGTGATCCTCGGTCCTGACGGCCAGGCGCTTGTCCGACGGATCCAAGGACGGTCCCCGCGTGATCGCCCAGCTGAGCAGTACGCCCTGCCATTCCAGCCGCAGGTCCCAGTGGAGCCGCGTCGCGTCGTGGTTCTGGATCGAATACCGCAACCCGATGCCAGACGGCTGCCCCTCGTCGCGGGGTTCCGGCGTCGCCGCGAAATCGCGGCGTTCGTGGTAACGGTCCAGCGCCATGTCAGGCCGACTTCGGCTTGGGATTGGCGCGAGTCTTGGCCTTGGCAGGGGCCTTGGAGGACTTGCCCCCGTCCTTCTTCAGGCTTTCCTTCAGCGCGGCCATCAGGTCCACCACGTTTTCGCCCTGCGGCCGGCTGTCGGACTTGTCGCCGGTCTTCGCGCGCGGCGTCTTGCGGTTCTTGCGCTTCGAGTCGATCAACTCCCGCAGAGCCTTGTCATAGTTGTCTCGGAAGGCTTCGGCCTTGAACGGTGCGCTCTTGCGGCGGATCAGCTGGGTCGCGACCTCCAGCAGATCGTCGTCGCTGGTGTCATCCTCGATCGAGGAGAATAGCGGATCAGCCTTCTTCACCTCGTCCTCGTATCGCAGCGTCTCGAGCAGCAGGCCATCGCCGCAGGGGCGGATCGCGCACAGGTATTCGCGCCCGCGCATGGTCAGCTGCCCAAGCGCGGTCTTGCCCTCGGCCCGCAGGGCGTCGCGCACCACGCGATAGGCATCCTCGGCCAGTTCGTCGGTGGGCACGACGTAATAAGGCTTTTCATAGTAAAGCGGCGGGATCTCGCACTGGTCGACAAACTGCACCAGCTCCAGCGTCTTCTTCGTTTCCAGCTTGATCGAGGCGATCTCGTCCGGGTCCAGCAGCAGATAGTCGCCGTCGCCGACCTCGTAACCCTTCATGATGTCGTCGCTTTTGACCGGTCCGATGCCAGCGACGGACTTCTCATACCGCACCGGCTTGCCGGACGGGCCGTGGATCTGCCGGAACGAAATCCGCGCGCCGGAACTGGCGGCGGCATGCAGCTCGACGGGGATGGCGACAAGGGACAGGCGCAGCTGCCCTTTCCAGACGGCGCGTGATGCCATGGCGAACCTCCGATCTGACAGGCGAACGCGGCAGGCGGCCCTGCGGTTCACGCCGATGCGACGGTCATGGAACAACGACGCGCCGAAGGTGTTGCCTGCCTCATCCAACGACGGACGTGAGAAGATGTGGGAATGGATCGAGGCGAACAGCGGTCTGGTGCAGGCGACGATGGCTGCGGTGACGGCACTGGTGTGGATGGTCTATCTGCATATCATCGTGTCGGGACTGCGACGGCAACGCCGCACGGAAATCCTGATCCACCTGGGCGGCGCCCGCGATCTGTCGGGGCGCATCCTGGTCAGCAACCTCGGCTTCGAGCCGATCTACGTGCTGGAGATCATGCTGAATGTCTGGACCGAGAAGGGTGAGCGCATGTCATCGGTCGCCGACCGGACCGAAATCGCACAGGACCAGCACCAGACCCCCCGAGAGGCGACGCTTCAGGGGCCGCTGAAGTCCGGGGAATCGGTCGATATCGGCAGCGTTGTCGATCTGATCGAACGGGCCAAGCACAGCAGCTTCGACGACCTCGACGTCGGCGATCTGCGCCAGATCGAGGTCACCGTCGCGGCCGTCACGGCCGCCGACAGTGCTATCGCGGCGGCGACGCGCGTGTTCAGGATCGCCGGACAGGACGGCGACCTGAGACTGTGTCCAAAGACGCTGGACACCCAGCAGGTCAGGTCGCGCCGCCGCCGCAACAAGATCGAGGCGAAGCTGAAGTCGATGCTGTGACGGGCCTCAATCGGCGCCGAACAGATCGCGGGTATAGACCCGCTCAGCCACGTCCTCGAGATCCGGGGTCAGGCGGTTCGCGACGACGATCTGCGCGCGGCGCTTGAATTCGTCCAGATCGGTCAGAACGTCCGAACCGAAGAACTGGCTTTCGGTCATGGCAGGCTCATAGACGATGATCTCGACCCCCTTGGCCTTCAGCCGCTTCATGATCCCCTGGACGGCGCTCTGGCGGAAATTGTCGGACCCGGACTTCATGACCAGCCGGTAGATGCCCACGACCTTGGGCTGCCGCGACAGGATGTGGTCGGCGATCACGTCCTTGCGGGTGCGGTTCGCGTCCACCACGGCGGCAATCAGGTTCTGCGGGACGTTGCTGTAGTTGGCCAGCAGCTGCTTGCTGTCCTTGGGCAGGCAATAGCCGCCATAGCCGAAGGAGGGGTTGTTGTAATGCGTGCCGATGCGCGGATCCAGGCCGACACCGTCGATGATCTGTCGGCTGTCCAGGCCATGCGTCAGGGCATAGCTGTCCAGTTCGTTGAAATAGGCGACGCGCAGCGCAAGGTAGGTGTTGGCGAAAAGCTTGATCGCTTCGGCCTCGGTCGAGCCGGTCAAAAGGACCGGCACGTCGTCGTCCATTGCCGCCTCGGCCAGAAGATCGGCGAAGGCGCGGCCGCGATCGCTGTCCTCGCCCACCACGATGCGGGACGGGTGCAGGTTGTCGTGCAGCGCGCGACCCTCGCGCAGGAATTCCGGGCTGAAGATCACCTGATCGGTGCCAAGCCGAGCTGAGACGTCCTTGGTGAAGCCTACCGGTACGGTGGACTTGACCACGATGACGGCGCCAGGCGCCAGCCGCATCACGTCGCGGATCACCGCCTCGACGCTGGAGGTGTCGAAGCGGTTCGTCACAGGATCATAGTTCGTGGGCGTCGCGACGATCACGAACTCGGCCTCCTCATAGGCGGTCGAGGGATCCGTGGTGGCGGTCAGGTCCAGTTCCTGCGTGGACAGATGGCGCGCCATTTCGTCATCGATGATGGGGCATTTGCGGTCGTTCAGCATCGCAACGCGGTTCTGATCGACATCCAGCGCGCGAACCCGGTTGCGCGCGGCCAAGAGGACCGCGTTCGACAGGCCGACATAACCGATACCGGCCACGGCGATGTTCTTTCCCGACATTCAGGTGCATTCCTTCAATTTGGTCAGCCGCACCTTAGCGCGCGGCAGCGGCATGACAACCGCTGCCGTGCCGTCCGGTTTCAGTGCCGTGACAGTGCCTTGGCCTCTGCCCGCCGCGCATGCAAGAGGGGCTCGGTATATCCCGACGGCTGAGACGCGCCGGACAACACCAGATCGCGCGCGGCCAGGAAGGCCGGACCGTCGAAATCCGGCGCCATGGGCCGATAGGCCGGGTCGCCAGCGTTCTGGCCGTCGACCTTGACGGCCATCCTGCGCAGCGCGTCCTCGACCTGATCGCGCGTGACCAGGCCATGCTGCAGCCAGTTGGCCAGATACTGCGCACTGATGCGGCAGGTCGCACGGTCCTCCATCAGCTGCACGTCGTCGAGGTCGGGCACCTTCGAACAGCCGATTCCCTGGTCGACCCACCGCACCACATAGCCGAGGATCCCCTGCGCGCTGTTGTCCAGCTCGCGCAGCACCTCGTCCTGGGGCAGCGGACCGTCGGCCAGGGCAGGGGTTAGCAGCACGTCCAGGTCAGGCAACGGCTGCCCCTGCAGTTCGGCCTGCCGGGCCGCCACGTCGACAGCATGATAGTGCAGCGCATGCAGGACCGCAGCCGTGGGCGAGGGGACCCAGGCGGTCGAGGCGCCCGACCGGGGATGGGCGATCTTCGCCTCCAGCATCTCGGCCATCGCGTCGGGCTTGGCCCACATGCCTTTGCCGATCTGCGCCCGACCGCGCATCCCGGCCGCCAGCCCGATCAGCACGTTGCGGTCCTCGTAGGCTTGCAGCCAGGCCGCGGACTTCATGCCCGCACGACCCACGAACGCCCCCGCCTGCATCGAGGTATGGATCTCGTCCCCCGTGCGGTCCAGGAAGCCCGTGTTGATGAAGAAGATCCGGTGGCGAAGCGCATGAATGCAGGCCGCCAGATTGGCGCTGGTGCGGCGTTCCTCGTCCATCAGGCCCAGCTTGACGGTGTACGGCGCCAAGCCCAGCACCCGCTCGACATGACTGAAGACGCGGTCGGCAAAGGCCGCTTCCTCGGGGCCATGCATCTTGGGCTTGACCACGTAGATGGCGCCCGCGCGGCTGTTGCGCGGGCCGTCCGTGCGGTTCAGGTCGTGCAGCGCCGCCGCGACCGTGACCATGGCATCCATCAGCCCTTCCGGCGTCGGCTGCCCGTCCTTGAGGATGACGTCCGTGGTCATCAGGTGCCCCACGTTCCGGACAAGGAGAAGGGCCCGACCCGGCAGCGTCAGGGTCGAGCCGTCGGGGCGCGTCACCTGCCGGTCCTCCGCCAGCCGCCGCGTCATGGTCTTTCCGCCCTTCTGGAAGCTTTCGACCAAATCGCCCTTCATCAGCCCCAGCCAGTTGCGATAGACGCCGATCTTGTCGGCCGCATCGACCGCCGCGACGCTGTCCTCGCAATCCTGGATCGCCGTCAGCGCCGCTTCCAGCACAACATCGCGCAAGCCGCTGGCCGAAGCTGCGCCGATGGGATGGCTGCGGTCGATCACCAGTTCGACATGCAGCCCGTGATGGCGCAGCACGAAGGCGCGGTCGGCGCCTTCGCTGCGGGTGCCGACGAAGCGGTCCGGTTGGGCCAGGCGCGCCGGCTGACCGGCAACGGTCGCCATCAGCCCATCGGCGTCCGCATCGTATCCCGTGACGTCCGCGTGACTGCCCGACTGCAGCGGGAAGGACTGGTCGAGGAACTCGGCCGCGCGGGCCACGACCGCATCGCGGCGGCTTTCGTCGAAGCCCCCGGTCGGCACGGGCCCCATCGCGTCGGATCCGTAAAGGGCATCATAAAGCGAGCCCCATCGGGCGTTGGCTGCATTCAGCGCGAATCGGGCATTGCTGACCGGCACGACCAGCTGTGGGCCGGCCAGCGTGGCGATCTCGGGGTCTATGTCGCCGTTGTCCACGGTGAAGGGCACGGGTTCGGAGGTCAGGTAGCCGATCTCGGTCAGAAACGTCCGATAGGCGGCCGCGTCCCAGGCCTGATTGCCGCGCGCCTTGTGCCAGGCATCGATGCGCGTCTGCAGTTCGGCCCGCCGGTCCAGCAGTGCGCGGTTGTCTTCCGTGAAGGCATCCAACAGTTCTGCATGCCCCTGCCAGAAGCGGTCAGGCGAGATGCCGGTGCCTTCAAGCACCTGATCTTCCACGAAAGCGACGAACTCGGCGTCGATCTCCAGACCATGACGTTTCGTGGTGATGCGGTTCATGCCAGTCCTCCTCAACCCGTGGGGCGCGCCAGCATCCGGTCTATGTCAGCAGGAAGTCACTGCCAAGACAATTTTGGAAGTATTTTCCAATATTCCGTAAAAGCTGTGTTCCGGCCTCGGGGGCGCCGCGGGAACCTGTTCCCGCAGCCTCCGCCCCCCGTCGCGGTTTCGGAAGCGATGTCTGTTTCCGTCAACCGAATGTCGCAATTCTGCCAAAATGTCGCGTCATGGACGTTAAGGTTGTGTTCACGTCTCGCCACCCCAAACCCCGAGCCAGCGCCATGACATTTGCCTCGTCCGCCAGCACGTCGACCGCAGACCTGATCGCCGCGCGCCTGCCGAACCATTCGCTGCCCCGCGACCTCTATTGCGGAGAGCAAGCCTATCGCGACGATCTGGAACAGATCTGGTATCGCGAATGGCTGTTCGTCGGCCCCACCTGTGAACTTTCCAAGACCGGCAGCTATGTGACGCTGCAGGTCGGCGACTATCCGGTGATCGTGACGCGCGGCGCCGACAAGCGCATCCGCGCCTTCCACAACGTCTGCCGCCATCGTGGTCAGCGCCTGTGTGCCAAGTCGAATGGCACGAATCCTAAGCTGGTCTGCCCCTATCACCAGTGGACCTACGACCTCGACGGCAAGCTTTTGTTCGCCCGCGACATGGGCGAATCGTTCGATCCGTCGAAATACAGCCTGAAGTCCGTCCACTGCATCGATCTGGGCGGGATGATCTTCATCTGCCTGGCCAAGGTGCCGCCGGCCATCAACGACCTGGCCGCCAGCTTGACCCGCTATGTCGCCCCCTCGGCCCTCGCAGATTCCAAGATCGCCTTCACCTCGACCATCGTTGAAAAGGGCAATTGGAAGCTGGTGATGGAGAACAACCGCGAGTGCTATCACTGCGGCGGCTCGCACCCCTCGCTCTGCCGGACCTATTCAGACGACCCGCTGATGACC
>JAYZBS010000133.1:0-9325 GCA_036338635.1 Pseudomonadota bacterium
TTCCAACGGGAACCCAAGCGCGAAGGCCCTGATGAGACGAGACGCCAATCCGTTACTGCAGAACCTGCTCCAGACGCGCCTGCAACAGATCGCCGGACGGTTCGGTGCCGTATCGCCTCAGCTTGGCGCAGCCATGGAGCATGCGGCGATGTCGCCGGGCAAGCGGTTCCGGGGCATGCTTCTGCTGCTGGCGGCCGACGCCTCGGGCGGGGTCAGCGACGCGTTGGTCGACGCAGCCGCCGCGATCGAGATGGTGCATGCAGCCTCGCTGATCTTCGACGACATGCCCTGCATGGACGATGCGGCGCTGCGGCGGGGGCAGCCGGCGACCCATGTAGCGCATGGCGAAAGCCGCGCGCTTCTGGCTGGCATCGCGCTGATCACCGAGGCGATGTCGGTGCTGGCTGCGGCGCGCGGCGCGTCGGCGCAGGTCCGGGCCAGCCTTGTCGGCATTCTGGCCGAAGCCCTTGGTCCACAAGGGCTTTGCGCGGGGCAGGACCTGGACCTGCACAGCGACAAGGACCGGCCCGGGGTCGAGCTTGAACAGGACCTGAAGACCGGCGTCCTGTTTGTGGCCGGGCTGGAGATGCTGGCGGTGATCGAGGGCTATGACGAGGAAGAACGTGCGCAGGTCGTAGCCTTCGGACGTCAGCTGGGCAGGGTGTTCCAGTCCTATGACGATCTTCTGGACGTGATCGGCACGCCTGAATCCGTCGGCAAGACCACCGGACGCGACCGTCAGGCCCCCGGCCCCGAACGCGGGTTGCTGGCGGTCGGCGACATGCACCACGTCTCTCGTCACTACGAGGCCAGCCGTGCGCAGTTGGACGCGATGCTGAACCACCGCCGGCTGCGCGCCCCCGAGATCGCGGCCCTTTTGGAGCGTGTGCTTCCCTTCGCCGTCCGCGACAGCGCCTGACGGATCAGGCCCCGCGGGGCCTTGTCCAAAGCCCTTCTCTCGATGTCGGTCGGCGGGCCAGCCGCGATGTCGCCGTGTCCAGGCCGCCACGCGCCACCAGCCCGATCTTCGCAGCCTTCGACGTGCTGATCCTCTCGCGATAGGCCTCGGGGCCGCCTTGCCTGATCCGCGTGCCGATCGCGTGATAGATGCGCAGCGCCGCGGCGATCGACCAGGCGCAGCGCGGCGGCAGCGCCGCCAATCCGACCCGCGCCGAGGCATAATAGGGCTCGGCCGCGTCCAGCAAGCGGATGATGACGCTGTAAAGCTCGGCCGAGGGGATCGGGCCGTCGACATTCGCCTGCGCCTCGACCAGCCAGTCCGAGGGAAGATAGCAGCGGCCGATGGCGGCGTCGTCGATCACGTCACGGGAGATGTTGGTCAACTGGAAGGCCAGTCCCAGGTCGCAGGCCCGGTCCAGCACCGCGTCGTCCCTGACGCCCATCACGCGCGCCATCATCACGCCGACCACTCCGGCAACGTGGTAGGAATAGTCCAGAACATCGTCCAGGCTGCGGTAGCGGCGATCCTGAACATCCATCGCAAAGCCTTCGATCAGGTCCAGCGGCCAGTGGTCCGGGAAGTCGTGGCGCCGGGCGACCTCGCGCAAGGCTGCGAAAGGCGGCATCATGCTGGTTGCCCCTTGAAGCGCCTCGATTGTCTGGCTGCGCAGATCTTCCAGCCGGGCCTGCGGGTCGTCGATCAGTTCCGGTTGGTCCCCCAGCACCTGCCCATCGATGACGTCATCGGCATGGCGGCACCAGGCGTAAAGCATCACGGTGTCGTCCCGGATGCCGGGGGGCATCAGTTTTGCCGCAGCGGCAAAGCTCTGCGAACCCTGCGCGATCGCCTGATGCGAGGTGTCGACAAGCTCGCTCATGCGAGAGCCGCGTCGGCCAGCATGACCTGCGCTGTGGCCTTGGCGCTGCCGACGACGCCGGGAATGCCCGCGCCCGGATGAGTGCCCGCGCCGACGATATAGAAGTTGCGGATGCTGCGGTCACGGTTCTGGGGCCGGAACCATGCCGACTGCGCCAGAATCGGCTCGACCGAAAAGGCGCTGCCGTGATGGGCCGACAGTTCGCTGCTGAAATCGGCGGGGGTGAAGATCCGCTTGACCGTCAGGTTCTTGCGCAGGTCAGGAATCATCCGTTCTTCAAGGCTGGCCAGGATCCGGTCGGCATAGGCGGGCCCGACCGTTGCCCAGTCCACGTCCGCCCGGCCCAGATGCGGTACCGGCGCCAGCACATAGTGCGTGGACATGCCCGGAGGCGCCAGGCTGGGGTCGGTCACGCAGGGCGAGTGCAGATAGAGCGAGAAATCGTCGGCCAGCTTCGGCCCCTTGAAGATCTCGTTGACCAGTTCCTTGTAGCGCGGGCCGAAGAGGACGCTGTGATGGGCCAAGCCTTCGGGCATCTTCGACAGGCCGAAATGCAGCACGAACAGCGACATCGACCATCGCTGCTTGCCAAGAATCATCGCCTTGGTGCGCCCGCGCCGGGTATGGCCCAGAAGATCGCGGTAGTTGTGCATGACGTCGCCGTTGCTGGCGACCATGTCCGCGCTCAGGCTGCGTCCGTCGGCAAGGGTGACGCCGGTCGTGCGCGGGCCGTCGGTGTCAATCCGGGCAACCTTGGCGTTCAGCATCATCTTGCCGCCGAGCCGTTCGAACAGCGCGACCATGCCCGCGACCAGCTGGTTGGTGCCGCCCTTGGCGAACCAGACGCCGCCGCGACGCTCCAGCGCGTGGATCAGCGCATAGATCGCGCTGGTCGAGAAGGGATTGCCGCCGACCAGCAGCGTGTGGAAGGAGAACGCCTGCTGCAGATGCGGGTCCTTGATGAACCGCGCGACGATGCTGTGGACCGATCGATAGGCCTCGAGCTTGATCAGCGCCGGCGCGGCGTTCAGCATCTGCCCCAGCTTGAGAAACGGCGTCGTCCCAAGTTTCAGATAGCCTTCCTCATAGACCTTCTCGGCATAGTCGTGGAACTTGCGATATCCCTTGAGATCGTCCGGATTGAACTGACGGATCTGCGACTCGAGCTGGTCGCCGTCGTTGACATAGTCGAAGACCTTCCCGTCCGCCCATTGCAGCCGGTAGAACGGAGACACCGGCAGCAGCGTCACGTCGCGCGCCATGTCCTGACCGGTCAGCGCCCACAGTTCGCGCAGGGCGTCCGGGTCAGTGACGACGGTCGGCCCCGCGTCAAACACATGGCCCTGATCATGCCATACATAGGCGCGCCCGCCCGGCTTGTCGCGCGCCTCGACCAGGGTGGTGGAAATACCGGCCGACTGCAGGCGGATCGCCAAGGCAAGCCCGCCGAACCCGGCGCCGATGACGATGGCAGTTCTGGCGGCGGTGGGCGCGTTCATGCGTTCTCCTGCAGAAGGGGGCGTTCGGGCAGGCAGCGGAAGGCCTGCCCAAGGGGGATGGGGGGCTTGCCGGTGACGATGCGCAGGCGGTCGGCATGCGTCAGGCGGCCGGCGTAGAAGCGTTCGATCACGCCCTCTGGCATACGATAGAAGCGCTGCAGCAATGTGTAGCGGCGGTCTGGTGGGCAGCCCCGGAACAGCATCCGGTTCAGAAGCCGCAGGAACCTGTCCTGCCGCGCCCGCGCCACCGCAAAGTCGCGCAAGGCCGTGCGAAGGCCGTCGGTCGTCAGCCGGTCCTGACGAGCCAGGCCTGCAACGACATCGGCCACCTGCGCCGCATAGGGCAGTGAATAGCCCGTAACGGGGTGGAACAGACCGGCCCTCAGCCCGACGGGGACCGCGCCCGTCGCGTGATCCGCCCAGAAAGCTTCGGCGTCGTGCGCCAGCGCAATGGGCAGGATGCCACGCTCTCGCCTGACCTCATGGCCCGTCCAGCCCTTGGCGAGGGCGTAAGCGTGCGAGGCTGCGGCCAGGCTGTCGTCATCCAGATCGCCGCCGTCGCTATAGCGCGTGTCCTCGATCAGGATGCGTGTCGGTGTGAAGGGCAGCAGGTAGATGAAGCGATAGCCGTCCTGCTGAGGAACCGTCGCGTCCATGATCACCGGTCGACGGATACCGTGGGGACTGTCGGTCTCGATCTCGATGCCGACGAATTTCTGAAATCCCACGGCCAGGTGGGGCGAGGGCTGCGCGCCGCGGCCGTCGATGACACATCGGGAGGTAACACGGCTGCCAGCGGCCATGGCGCCGTCTGCGTCAAGGTCGTCCACCGGACTGTTCCAGCGAATCTCGGCACCGGCGTCGGTCACCGCACGCATCAGCCCCCGCCCGTCGATCGAGCCATATCCGGCCCGGAGCCTTCGCGAATGGTCGGGGAACCGCACCTCCTGATCGGGCCAGTCGCCACGCCTGATCGGCTTCAGGCGGTCCAGCCAGTGCGGCGCCAAATCGGTGTCGTGGCAGGACCACGTATGCCCGTCCGAGGCGCCCGCCGCACGGTCCAGCAGCAGCACGCGAAGGTCGGGCCGCGCCTTGCGGATCGCCAGCGCGATCAGTCCGTTGGCAAGGCCGGCCCCCGCCAGCAGCACGTCGGATTTCATGCGGCCACGCCGGGACCAGAGATCACGACGGACGCTCGTCCTGGGGGCGCAGGACACCCGACCGCTTCAAATCCTGCTTCAGCTTGTCCACGGGTGGGGCATAGATGAAGCCAAAGCTGACGCAGTGGTCCCGCCCCTCGACCGCGTGGTGCAGGCGATGAGCTTGGTAGAGCCTGCGGAAATAGCCCCGCCGCGGAATATACCGAAACGGCCAGCGTTGATGCACAAGCCCGTCGTGCAGGATGAAATAGATCAACCCATAGACCGTCATGCCCAGGGCGATCCACCACAGCACCGGCCACCAATAGGCGCCCACGGTGAAGAGGATCGTCGCCAGCACCGCGAAGACAACGCCGTAGAGGTCGTTCTTCTCCAACGCGTGGTCGTGCTCTTCGTGATGGGACTTGTGCCAGCCCCAGCCCAGGGGGCCGTGCATGATCCAGCGGTGGACGGAATAGGCGGTCAGCTCCATCACGAGGACTGTCGCCACGACAATGAGGAATTGCGTCATGCGCGGCCTCCGGTCTTGCGGGTACGAGGCAGGCGCCACCACGGCACATGCGGATGCAGGTGATGTTCGTGGTGATAGCCGCCGAAATGGAAGCAGGTCAGCAGTGACAACGGGTCGCCGATGCCGGTCGACCTCGCGTTGTGCCGGTCGGGAAAATCGTCATGTCCCGGGCGGTGGGGCAGCCAGGTTCCGAAGACGAAAAGCTGAATCGACGCCAGAACGGCCGGGACCGGCCAGAAGATGACATACATCCAGCGATCGCCCAGGATCAGCGCATAGGTGGTGACGATCACCGGTAGCAGCAGTCCCTCTCGCCAGCCGAAATAGGTGGCGACGAAGCTGCCGTACCAGCGCACGGGCCCTCCGTGACCGAAATCGGGATCGTCGTCGGTGCCGGCGTGCCGGTGATGCGCCATGTGCTTGGCGATCAGCTTGCGCCACGAGAAGCCTGCATAGAGCCACAGCGCCAGTTGCCCGATCGCCGCATTGGCGCGCGGCCGCCCCGGCACCACGGACCCGTGCATTGCGTCATGCGCGATGATGAACAGCCCGACCGACAGCCAGGTCAGCCCAGCCAGGCACAGCACGGCAAGCAGCGGATGCGCGGCCGCATCTAGCAACCATAGCGTAAAGACGTGCAGGACCAGCCAGCACAGCAGGATCGCGGAGGTCAGACCGAGATTGACAATCGTGTCGCCAGTTGTGCCAGGCTTCCGTCCGGACATCCGAAACTCCTGCTGCGTAGGGCGACAGCCTAGACCGGCCCGCCGTCCTGTTCCAGTCCTGCCGGTTGCGACCATTGGCCACCGGGCCCGGCCTGCAGCAGGCGCGCGCGGCGCAGCGCGGTCAGGTCACGCGATCCAGTGCAGAACATCGCGATCCGCAATTGGGCAATCACGTCGGACAGATGGGCGACAAGCGCCTCGGACCCGGCGCGTGCGGCGGGCAGGGCACCTGCCGCCTGGCCCGCCAGGTCAGCGCCCAGCCTGATGGCACGTGCGACGTCCAGCCCATGCCGCACGCCACCCGAGCCGATCAGCGTCTGCCCCGCACCGATCAGCGGGGTGATGGCGCGAATCGCATCCGCGGTTGGAATGCCCCAGTCGTGGAAGGGTGCAGCCAGTGTCTGCAAGCGGCTGGGACCGCGTTCGGCTTCCACGCGCGCCCAGCTGGTGCCACCGGCGCCGGCGACGTCCAGGATCGTCACGCCGGCATCCAGCAGCCGCCGGGCCGCGCGGACCGACAGCCCGGCCCCCACCTCCTTGACGCCAAGCGGGACGGGCAGAGCCGAGGCCAGCTTCTCGATCCGCGGCAGTAATGCAGAGAAGTTGCGATCGCCACCCTCCTGTATCGCCTCTTGCAGCGGATTGAGGTGCAGGAAAAGCGCATCAGCGCCGATCATTTCGACCGCGCGGCTCGCCTCGTCCAAGCCGAAGCCATAGTTCAGCTGGACGGCACCGATGTTGCCGAGAATGGGGATATGGGGCGCAAGGTCGCGCAACTGCCGCCCCAAGCCGCCCGCGGCACCCGATTCGACCGCAATCCGCTGTGACCCGACCGACAGCGCGACCCCAAGGTGGCCGCAAGCCTCGGCAATGTGGCGGTTGATCCTCTCGGCCTCCTCGGGACCGCCCGTCATCGCCGAAACGAGAAGCGGTGCCGACATGTCGCGCCCGAGGAACCGGGTCAAGCAGTTGACCTGGTCAAGGTCGATCTCGGGCAGGGCGTCGTGCAGGAACCTGACGTCGTCGAAGCCCGAGGCGAGGCTGTGCTGCCTGCCGCGCCCTTCGGTCACGATGCGAAGATGATCCGACTTGCGTCGCGAGATTTCGGTCATGGCGTCGTCCTGCTAAACTTTTGTCGACTGTCGCCGGTGTCGCGCGAACTTTCCAGACCGTCGTGCGGCCTGCGAAGGTTCGGGTCCGCACAGCGCTGCAAAGATTATGAACGTTTTACGAAGATTAAGCTTCATGAACGCATCTGTCGTCTGCACGACACTCTTCGCCCAAGGATCTGATACAGATGACCTTGCAGATCGAGGGCGGTCCTTCGTGAGTGGTTGCCCGGTATTGTAGCCCTCGATCTGGCGCAGGCCGCATGAACGGGCGGCGCGTCTTGCCTTTCGCTGTCATTTGGTGAAACCATCCGGTTGGACGGATAGGTGACCCGTGCCGGAACAGGCTGAGACACACAGGAAGCGCCGTGATGACGCAGCGCACCCGACCAGTGGCAGCGACTGGCTGCCTGCTCTGCGCAGCATGCGCCCCCCGCTGTTGCGGGGTGCATCGGACCAGGCCCTCGCAGCACTTCTCGACGAGGCGAAGATCGTCCACTTGCGCCGAACAAGGGAGGTTCTGCGGCAGGGCGAGGCGGCTGACTGCATGTACCTGATCCTCAAGGGGCGGATCGAGGTCACGTTCATCGACGTGAACGGCAACCGCGTCATGGCGCATCTGGCCGTTCCCGGCGAAGTCATGGGCGAGGCCGAGCAGTTTTCTGGAAAGACATGCGCGGCGACCTGCACGGCGCTGCCCGACACGACGCTGGTGGCTTTCGACGCAAGCCTGCTTGTGCGCCACCTGTCGGCCGAGCGTCTTCTGCGCAACCTGGCATCCATCTTCCACGAACGCCTCACACGTGACAACCGCCAGCATTCCGTCGCGATGTTCTACACCGCCGAGGACCGCGTCAGGATCCACCTTCTGTCGATGAGCACGTCCGAGATGCCCGACGTGCAGATCAGCCAGACTGAGCTTGCGGGATTTGCCGGATGTTCTCGGCAGACCGTCAACAAGGTCCTGTCGCAGCTGCGCGCCGAAGGGATCGTCGACATCAGCCGCGGTGCGATCCGCATCCTTGACCGTGCCGGATTGGAACAGGCCAGCATCACCGGAGAGCGGATCGTCCTGGACGAGATCCCCGACACCCGTTCTGCGCACGGCAGGCCTGACGAAACCGTGACTGCGGCTCAACGCCCCAGGGGCTGAGAATTCCTGCGGATCGCGATTAACTGCCGCTATAGCATCATCAACCGCCCGAGGACCGCATGGCCCATCCAGACCCGAATCCAATCGACCGTGCCGGCGACCGCTATGCACGAGAGCTGGAGCGGCACCTGGACTGGCTGGACAGCTTTACCTCGACCGCCCTGGGCGTGCTGTCGGCTGCGTCGGGGATCTACACCTATCTGGGAGTGCGGACGCTGCTGGACGACCCGGGCCTCTGGACGACCTTCGCGGCGCTGGCCTATTCGATCGCGGTATCCGTCGGCATCTTCGTCTTCTGGTCCTATCTGCTGCGCCTGCTTCCCGCCGTGCGAA
Source organism: Pseudomonadota bacterium (assembly GCA_036338635.1). GTDB lineage: Bacteria > Pseudomonadota > Alphaproteobacteria > Rhodobacterales > Rhodobacteraceae > Paracoccus. The sequence goes on from JAYZBS010000133.1 coordinate 8,329, forward strand.
GCGCCGCATCCCGGGTCGGGCTGATGCTGACCATGGCCCTGGGTTCGGTCGCAATCGTCGCGATGTCGTCCTGGCTCAACGCCGCCGCGCTGGCGGGTGGCGCGGCAGTCGAAACCCATATGGCCACGACGGTCCAGAACTATCAGTCGGCGCTAGAGCGGGCGCATGCGAACGCGGTCGCCGGTCAGTCGCTGTCACGTGATGTGGCAAGGGTGCGGCAAAGTTTCCAGGACCTGTCGGAACAGGAGGCCGGCGGAACGCTGTCGGGCTTTTCCGGACGCGGCGCTGTCTTTCGCGTGCTGACGCAAAAAAGTGCCGAGTTGCAGGCTCTCGAGGCGCAGCTGCTGGGCCTTGGCGAGCCTATCGAGAATACCTTTACGGAGGGCAACGCGATCCTGTCGCGGATGCGCGGCACCTCGGTCGAACCGGGACCGATCGAGGATCGCACCGTCCGCTTTTCGGAAGATGCGGTCGAACTTGCGGGCCTGATTACGCAGTTGCGCCAGCTGAACCCGGCGCCGCTGGTCGTCAGGGCCGCTCAGGATCTTTCCGACGCAGTGGTTCTTCCGGAACTGGACGGCGCAACTGCCGAGACGCGGGCGGGGCAGTCCAGCACGATCAACGCCGTCCTGGCGCTGGTCGCGCAGCGGGCCGACACGCTTTCCGCCGCCGCATCCGAGGTGATGGCCCTGCCGCCACCGGACGAGGCGCTCTATACGCCCATGTCGGCCGCCGACGCGGTGATCGCCTATGCCGGGAACTTCGTTCCGGCCTGGGCGGGGGCGATCTCGATCGACCTTTTGCCGGCGGTCCTGGTCTTCATCATCATGGTTGTGCAGGCTGCCATCCGCACCGGCCGGGGCGAGGGACATAGCGACGACCGGATGACCGTCGGAGAGCTGCGCGCCGCGCTTGCTGCATCCGATCTGCTTCGCCAGGCCGAAGCTGCGCAGGTGCGGCCGCAAGGCCCGACCCACATCCGGCCCTTTGAGGTGCC
>JAYZBS010000134.1:0-4981 GCA_036338635.1 Pseudomonadota bacterium
CTGTTCCATGACGGCACCGCAGTGACACCCGATGCGGTTGCGAACGCCCTGAACATCGCGCGCGGCAAGCCCGGCCCGCTGGCCAAGACCCCTGTCACCGCGATCGAAGCCGGCGAGGGTGGTGTTGTCATCACCCTGTCCGAACCTTTTGCCGCGCTGCCTGCCTATCTTGCCCACTATAGCACACAGATCCTGGCCCCCGCCGCCTATGGGGCGGATGGCGCAGGGGTTCAGGTTATCGGCACCGGGCCTTACCGGATCACCGATCTTACCCCGCCGCTGCGCCTGAAGGCCGAGGCCTTCGCCGATTACTGGGGGAACGCGCCGCATGTGCCGAACGTCAGCTATGCCGCCGTCAGCCGGGTTGAGACCCGTGCGCTGATGGCCGAATCCGGTGAGGCGGACTTTGTCTTCGGCCTCGATCCGGCCTCTGTCGCGCGACTGGATATGTCGGATGCGGCCACGGTCCATTCCGTCGCCATTCCGCGCACGCTTCTGATGAAGGTGAACGCCAGCCATCCCGCCCTGTCCGAGCCCGATGCCCGGCAGGTGCTGTCGCTGTCCATCGACCGCGAGGGCATCGCCAAGGCCGTTCTGCGTTATCCCGAAGGCGCAACGCAGCTGTTTCCGCCATCGGTCGGGGACTGGCATGACGATGGTCTTGCCCCGCTGGCCTACGACCCCGAGGCCGCCAGGGCGCTGCTGGCTGATCTGGGCTGGACCGCAGGCAGCGACGGCATCCTGACCCGGGATGGCGAACGCTTTGCCCTGACCCTGACCACCTATCCCGACCGCCCCGAACTGCCGCTGGTGGCATCGGTGCTGGAACAGCAGTTCCGCGCCATCGGGGTGGAGCTGACGATCAACACCACAAACTCGTCCGAAATCAGCTCGGGCCATCAGGACGGGTCGCTCGACCTGGGTCTGATCGCGCGGAACTTTGGCCTGATCCCGAACCCCGTCGGCACGGTGCTGTCCGACTACGCGCCGACCGGAGACTGGGGTGCCATGGGTTGGCAGAATGACGAAATCATCGCATTGGCCCGCAGCGTCGGCCGCGGTGACAGTGGTATCGAGGCACGGAAACGCATCGCCGAGATCCTGCAAACCGAACTGCCGATCATCCCGATTGCCTGGTATCGCCAGACGCTGGCCGTGGCCAAGGGCGTCGAAGGCACGGTGATCGACCCATGGGAACGGACCTTTGGCCTGTCGGATCTGAAGCTCGCACAATGAATACGTTGATGACACGGGCCATTCAGGCCCTGATGGTGGCGGTCCTGATCGGGGCCGCCACGTTTGCCATGATGCGCGCCCTGCCGGGCGATGCGGCCTATCGGATTGCCGCCGGGCGCTATGGTTACGACAATGTCGATACCGCGGCCGCCGATGCGGTGAGCGATGAACTGGGGCTGGGCGGTCCGGCGCTGCCCGCTTTCCTGAACTGGCTGGGCGATCTGCTGCGTCTGGATTTTGGCACGTCTCTGGTCACCGGCCAGCCCGTGATCGAAGAGATCGGGCATCAGCTGGGCGCGTCGATGGCGCTGGCCGGGGTCGCGGTGCTTTTGTCGCTGATCCTCGGGCCGCCCCTGGGTATCCTTGCCGGGTTGCGGCCCGGCGGCGTGCTCGACCGCGTGCTTCTTGTCGTCTCGACGGGGCTGAAGGCGGTGCCGCAGTTCCTGATGACGCTGATCCTGATCCTGATCCTGTCGGTCCAGTTCCGCCTGCTGCCCGCCGCCGGGCATGGCGAAGCACGGCACTTCATCCTGCCCGCCCTGGCGCTGGCGCTTGGCCTGGCCGCCGTCAACGCAAGGATCGCGCGGGACGCCATGGCGCGGATCGGCGCGATGCCCTTCTACAGCTTTGCCCAATGGAAGGGGCTTAGCCCGCGGCAGACGCTGTGGCGGCACGGGCTGCGCAATGTCTCGGTCCCGCTGCTGACCTATCTCGGGCTGCAATTCGTCACGCTTGTCGAGGGCGTCGTGGTGGTCGAGGCGGTCTTTGGCTGGCCAGGCATCGGCCATGCGCTGGTGCACGCGATCTTCTCGCGCGATGTGCCGATGGTGCAGGGCACGGCGCTGTGCCTGGGGCTGAGCTTTGTGCTGATCAACACACTCATCGACCTTGTCACGCAGCGCATCGATCCAAGGAGGGCCGCATGACCGACACCGTGATGATCCCGCGCCCCGCGGGCCATGCCACACGCTGGACGGGGGCCGCTCTGGTCGCCGCCGTGCTGATCTTTTCCCTGATCGGGCCGCTTGCCGTGCCGGGCGATCCCTTTGCGCAATCGCTGATGAAGGCGCTGTCGGGGCCCGAACCGGGGGCACCCCTTGGCTATGACCACCTTGGCCGATCGATCTTTCACCGGCTGGCCCATGCGCTGCGCCTGTCGCCCGCCATCGCCATCGCGGCCGTTCTGACCGCAGGTCTTGGGGGACTGGTCCTGGGCACCTGGGCGGCGGCACGTGGCGGCTGTACCGACCGCATCCTGACCACTCTGGCCGACGCACTTCTGGCGCTGCCGGGTCTGCTGCTGGTGCTGATCGTGCTGGCCATCTTGCCCGGCACGGCGCTTGGCTTCTGGGCCGGGCTGTCGCTTGTGCTGTGGGTCGAGTTCTTCCGCCTGACCCGTGCGGCCACGCGTGAAGTCCTGGCATCCCCCGCCGTGCAGGCAACGCGGCTGCTGGGCTTCGGACCTACCTACGTCTTCCGCACCCACATCTGGCCGGAAATCGCGCCCATGATGCTGACGGCCGCCGCCTTTGGCACCGCAACCGCGATCATGGCCATCGCCGCGCTTGGCTTCGTGCATGTGGGCATGCGCGCGCCGACACCGGAACTGGGCCTGATGATGGTCGAACTGTTGCCCTACTGGCGCGAGGCCCCGATGGCGCTGCTGTCGCCCGTGATCGCCACCTTCGCCCTGCTTCTGGGCCTTACCCTCGTGGCGGGGAGCCGCGAGACATGACCCTTCTGAAAGCCGAAGACATCACCGTATCGCAGGGCGGCACGCCGATCCTGCACCCAGTGTCCCTGCATCTGGAACCCGGAGAGCCGCTGGTCATCCTGGGCGAAACCGGGTCTGGAAAATCACTTCTGGCGCAGGCCATGATGGGCACCCTGCCGCGCGATCTGACCGCGCGGGGCAGGATGGCCCTGGGCGATCACCTGCTGGATGCGGCTCGGTCGGGTGGCTTCCGGCCACTCTGGGGGCGTCAGATCGCAGTCCTCCCGCAGGAGCCCTGGCTTTCGCTCGATCCGCTGATGCGGGCCTCCGGCCAAGTCACCGAGGCGCATCATCTGGTGCGCGGTCTGGGGGCGGCTGACGCGCAGGCACAGGCGGCCAGCGACCTGAACTACCTTGGCCTGACCGGGGCAGGGCAGCGCTATCCGCACGAGCTCTCGGGTGGCATGGCGCAGCGCGTGGCCATCGCTGCCGCGCGGGCCGGGGGCGCGCGGATCGTCATCGCGGATGAACCGACCAAGGGGCTGGACGCCGCGCGACGGGATGAGGTGGCCGAACTGCTGCTTGCCGAACTGGCGCGGGGTGGCGGGCTGCTGGTCATCACCCATGACCTGGCGCTCGCGCGGCGTATCGGCGGGCGGATGATTGTCCTGCGCGAAGGCCGCGTGGTTGAGGCCGGCGCGACCGCGTCTGTGATGGGCGCGCCGACGCAGGCCTATACCCGCGACCTGATCGCGGCGGACCCGGAAAACTGGGCCCCGCGAAAACCGGCGGCGGCGGGGCTGCCCGTACTGACCGCGACCGGGCTGGCGGCCGAGCGGGGTGGCACGCGCCTGTTCACAGACCTGTCCTTTGACCTGACCGAGGGTCGCATTCTGGGCATCACCGGGCCGTCCGGCTGTGGCAAGTCGACACTTGGCGACGTGGTGCTGGGGCTGACCGGTGCTTCCGCGGGGCAGGTGGAGAAGGCCGCAGGTCTGACCGCCACGGCGTTCCAGAAGCTCTATCAGGATCCGGTCGCCGCCTTTCCCCGCCACCGGACCCTTGGGCGCACGCTTGCCGACGTCGCCCGCCGGCATGGCCAGCCCGAGACCCGGATCGAGGCGCTATTGCCGCGCCTTGGGCTGGCCCCTGCGCTGCTGACCCGCAGACCCGGCGCTGTGTCGGGCGGCGAGTTGCAACGTCTGGCCCTGCTGCGCCTTCTGCTGGTCCGGCCCAAGGTCATCTTTGCGGATGAACCGACCTCTCGCCTCGATCCGATCACGCAGAAACAGGTGATCGACCTGTTTTGCGAAACCGCCACGGCCGAGGGCTGCGCCATCATGCTGGTCAGCCACGACCCGGCGCTGGTTGCGCGGACGGCGGACCATGTCCTGTCGCTTGATCCGGATGCGGCAAACATGGATGTGACCGCCCCGCGTGTCGTCGGGGCGTTGCAATGACGCCGACACTTCTTCAACACTCATCTTCAAACGGACCTACCATGAAACCGATCCTCCTGACGCTTGCCGCCGCGACCCTTGCCCTTCCTGCCGTTGCGCAGGACAGCCGCGAAATGGAGGCCCATGTGCATGGCGTGTCCAAGGCGGAAATCGCTGTCGAACACGGTGTGGTCCAGATCAACATCCACGCACCCGGCATGGACATCGTGGGCTTCGAATACGCGGCGACATCGGCCGAGGACAAGGACGCCGTCGAGGCCGCCATCCGCACCTTCCTGTCGCCCGAAAACGTGGTGACCCTGCCGAAGGCCGCGGGCTGTCGCCTGACGGAAGTGCTGGCGCATCTGCATGGCGGCGATCATGACCACGATGACGATGACGCGCATGTGGAGGGGGATCACGAAAAGCATGACCACGAAGAGCACGCCGGGGAAGGGCATGACCACGATCACGATCATGCCGAAGACCATGCCAAGGATGACCACGACCACGAGGGGCATGACGATCACGCCGACGACGCCCAGCACAGCGAATTCCACGTCAGCTATGCCTTCGCCTGCGAGGACGAAGA
>JAYZBS010000135.1:0-17610 GCA_036338635.1 Pseudomonadota bacterium
GGATCCCGCTGTCGCTCGGCGGCGTGCGCCCGACCCAGGGCAAGACCCTCGCGGTGATGCAGGTCTGCGGCGGCAGCCAGAGCTTCAACACCGTCAACCAACTCCGCATCCTCGGCAGATGGATGCGTCTGATGACGATCCAGCCCGCGCCATCTGGGCAATGCACGCTTCGGCACCGACATGGCCGCCCGCGGGGATCACGCTCCGACGCCTGCAAGCCAGAGATACAGCGGCAATCCCACCGTGATGTTGAAGGGAAACGTGACGCCCAGCGACAGCGTGAGATAGATGCCGGCCTCGGCCTTGGGCAGCGCGATCCGCATTGCAGCAGGGACCGCGATGTACGAGGCCGAGGCAGCCAGAACCATCAGCAGGAACAGGCTGCCGGTCTGCATCCCGATCATCGATCCGGCCGCCCAGCCCAGAAGGGCTCCGGTCAGCGGCATGATCAGCCCGAAGGAAAACAGGCCCGGATTCAGCATGTGCCGGTTCGCCAGAAGGCTGCGGCCGGCCGAGATCCCCATGTCCAGCAGAAACAGGCAGAGGATGCCCACGAATGGCGTGACGACGAACGGGGCGATCATCTGCATGCCCTTGTCCTGCGTGACGGCACCGATCACGAAGGCGCCGGTGAGCAGCAGCACCGAACCGTTTGCGAAAAGCTCATGGGTCGAAACGCGGCTGGTGGCGTTGCGGTCACCCGAGTAGCGGTGGGCGATCCACAGCGCCGAAAGGATTGCGGGAACCTCCATGCTGGCAGCAACCGCGACCATATAGCCGTCAAACGCGACGTCAGACAGTTCGAGCAGGCTGGTGGCGGCGACGAAGGTCACGATCGAAATCGATCCGTAATGGCCCGCCACGGCTGCTGCGTTCATGGCGTCCAGCCGGGTCATCCCCCGAAGCAGCACGAAGGCCAGGAAGGGGATCAGGAATGACAGGAGCAGACCGGCAAGGATGGCGACCAGAAGTTCGCCGCGCAGACCGTGATCGGCCAAGCTGTGGCCGCCTTTGAAGCCGATTGCCAGCAACAGGTAAAGCGACATGAACTTCGCGGCGCCTTCGGGAATGGACAGGTCACTGCGGATGAATGCAGCCATCAGGCCAAGAACGAAGAACAGGATGGTCGGCACCATGAGATTGCCGGTGAGAGTATCGAGGACTGCAGACAATGCCGTGCTCCTTTGAGGTTCAGCCTCCATTGCCGTAGAAAACGGGATAGTTTAAATACATTCCATCATTGCTTTTCATAGTCTGGAACTATGCATGAGGCCGACACTCCGTCAGTTGGAATACATCGCCGCCGTGCATCAGCTGGGCAGCTTCAGCCTGGCCGCTGACATGCTGCACGTCAGCCAGCCAAGCCTATCTAGCCAGATCGCAGCGGTAGAAGCCGACTTCGGAGTACGACTGTTCAAGCGCGGGCGCGGCGGCACGCAGGCGACGGCGAAGGGGCTGGAATGTGTCCTCCGCGCACGGCGCATCCTGTCCGAGGTCGAGAATCTGCGCCATGTCATGACATCTGCCCTGCCCTTCGGCGGGCGGCTGCGGCTTGGCGTCCTGCCATCGATCGGACCGTACCTGCTGCCGCAGGTGATGCACTCGTTGCACCGCGACCAGCCCGAGCTGCGCGTCATCGTGCGCGAGGAGAACACCCTGAGCCTCGAGGAAGGCATTCGCAACGGGCGCTTCGACGCGATCATCTCGACGCCCGAAGACCATCCAAACACCTGGCAGCACCCCCTGTTCACCGAGGCTCTCTGGGTGGCGGTGACGACGGATCACCCCATCGCCGAGCTAGGTCAAGTCGGCGCCGCCGACTTGACCGGGCAGCGGCTGCTGACACTGGACACCGGGCATCGATTGGCGCGCATCGTCTATGGCCTAGCGGGCCTCAGCGGTGGCATCGTGTCCGACGACTACGAGGGCACGAGCCTTGATTCCATCCTGCTCATGGCCGCCACCGGCGCCGGGGTGGCGGTGCTGCCCGACCTGTTCGCCCGTCGCCAGGCGATCCACCGCAGGGAGGTCGTCGTCAGGCCGCTGAACATGCCTGACGCGAACCGGGGCATCAGCCTGATGTTTCCGATCGACCAACCAGTCGACGACAGCCGCGATCACCTGATCGACGCTCTCCGGAATGCTGCAAGGCGGCTTGACCTGGCCGTATCCGAGGCATCGTGAGATCGGCATTCTAGACCCTTGCCGTCGCAGGGCTTCAAACGGCGCGAAGGTCGGCGCTGGGCTCCTCGGACGGCGGTCACCTTGAACCTGCAGCACATGCGGTTCTGTCGAACTGACAGTTTTTCCACGCCTGCATATGTCAAAGCGCGCTGCTTGGCTGGCCCGTTTTCGCGGGTCAGGCGGCAGAGGAGCCTATGTGTGCCTGCCCAGACGAAAACCCTTGGGCGGCGCAATTGACGGTCAGATTCCATTAGATGTTTCACGTCGACAAGCTCTCTCCGCATCGGCGTCGATTTCCATGCCGAGCAGCAGGTATGACAGCGTCTTGCCGTGAGCGTCGAGGCAGAGGGCGGTGTTCACGCCGCCCTCCAAGGCGTCCTCGATCACGAAATTCATCGCGTGAAGCTGCGGGACCAGGTAGCGCCGCACCGCGCTGGCGCCGCGGTGGGCAAAGAGAGAAAGGACCCGCGCCTCGGTCACCTCGTGCGTCAGCAGGTCCCAGTCCGCGGGATCATGGGCAATGACGCTTACGTTCAGGCGGTTGCCCTTGTCGCCTGTGCGGGCATGGGCAAGGCGGTGAAGGGGAATAGACGTCATGCGAAGGCCTCCTGCAAGAAGGCGAAGCCGGTGCAGACCTTGTCGCGGGCGATCATGCGGCTGCGGGTGACGATGCGCGGCGCGACGTGGATGCGCACGCCTCCGCCGCCCGCGGGGCCGCAGCAGTAGAGCGCGCCGACCTCTTGGCAGGCGGCGCGCACGGTGGCCTCGTCGCCGCCGAAGGCGAAATGGGCACGATAGTCGCCTGCGCCTGCGGCAGGCGTAGTGTGGCGCAGGCTGGCGCCGTCGTCGTCGAAGACGCTGACGGCGCCCACGATGTCGGCGCGCAAGCGAGGGGTGAGACCGCGAATCGCGAGGCGCTCGCGGATGATGCGAACAGCAAGTTCAGCCCGGGCCAGTGCGTTTGGCCCGGCATATGAGATGCCGGCCTCGCCCAGCCATTCGCCGGGATAGCTGACCGTTGCCTTCAGCCGGTCCGGCGCGGGGCGACCGCGAGCGCCTGTAACGCGGACTCGGTCCGGTCCTTCTTGCTCCAGCTCTACGGCGGTTACGTCCAGCGTCACGTCGGGGGTCAGATAGGCAGCGGGGTCGTGGATCTCGTAGAGCAGCTGCTCGGTCACGGTGGCGATATCGAGGCGGCCGCCGGTTCCGGGCGGCTTGGTCAGCACCGCCGCGCCGTCCACGGTGACTTCGGCGATGGGAAAGCCGATCCGGGCCATGTCCGGCACGTCCTTGACGCCGGGATCGGCGAAATAGCCACCCGAGACCTGGCTGCCGCATTCCAGCAGATGCCCGATCAGCGTGCCTGCCGCAATCCGGTCCAGATCGTCCCATTCCCATCCGAAATGCGCCACCAGCGGTCCAAGCGCCAGCGCCGGATCTGCCACGCGGCCGGTGACGACGATCTGGGCCCCGGCGCGGATCGCATCCGCAATGCCGCGTGCGCCCAGATAGACGTTTACGGCGATGGGGGCGGCCGGGGGGGTCGGCAGGCCGGCATCCCCCTCCCACAGCGTGCTTTCGGCAAATGCAGGATCGTTCAGCATGTCGTCGCCCGTGACCACCGCCATCCGGGGCGTCAGACCTTGTGCGGCGGCAAGGCGCGCGATGGCGCGGGCGGCGGCAGGCGGATTGGCCGCACCGAAATTGCCGACGATCGTAATGCCTGCCGCAATGGCAGGGGTTAGGATAGGGCCGAGGAACTGTTCCAGCAGCGGCTCGTAACCCTTGTCCGGATCGGCATGCCGCGCGACCTGGCCAAGCGCCAGCGTCCGTTCGCCCAAGGTTTCGAAGATGATGGCCCCGCCGCGCCCTGACGCGGCGATGGCGGCGACGACGGGGATCGCGGCGTCGATGCGGTCGCCCGAGAAGCCGGCGCCGCTGCCGATCAGGAAGGGCTGGGTGGTCATGGTTCGGTCCTCGTTTTGGGGGTGGCCGCCCGTTGCCGGCGACCGAAGGCCCAAGCCCCTGCCAGCAGCGCCAGTGCGGCCACCGGACCGGCGGGATGGGGCCAGATGGCCAGCGCGATCACCGCAACGAAGATCACCGCGTCGAGGCCCCGATGCCCCAGAATCCGCGTTTCCGACAGAAGGCCCGGGATGGCAAGCACCAGCACCAGCCCCGAAATCGCGGCCTCGGTGATGGCCAGGGCACCGCCCTGCATGATCATGCCCGGATAGAGCAGCAGCATGAAGGGAACGACATAGGTGACTGCGCCGAGGCGCACGGCCTCGACCGCCGCGCTGGTCCAGGGGGTCTGCGCAATCCCCGCGCCGACGAAGACGGCGACGCAAACGGGCGGCGTGATGACCGAGATGGTCGCGAAGTAGAACACGAAGAGATGCGCGGCCAGCGGATCGACCCCGACAGCCGTCATCGCGGGGGCCAGCACGGCAGCAACCAGCACGTAAGCCGCGGTGGTCGGCAGGCCCATCCCCATGATCAAGCAGACAAAGGCCACCACCAACGCCACCAGCGCCACGCTGTCACCCGCCAGCGTCACGATCAGCGAGGAGAGCGTCACGCCAATCCCGGTCAGGTTGATCATCGAGACCAGCACCTGCGCCCCGGCCAGCAGGACGCCGATGATGACCAGCCCCTTGCCCGCGTCGACCAGCCCTTCGAGAATGCGCCCGGCCATGACGCGCGCGGGCATCTGGCCCGCCTGCGTGACGATGAAGGCGACCAGCAGCCCCATGATCCCGTAGAACGCCGAGGTGGCGACCGAACGCCCGAGCCAGATCCCGATGCCCAGCCCGCCAAGTGCCGCCACGATCGGCAACACCCGGCGCGGAGCGAGAATGAGGCGCCATGCAGGAAGCTCAGCCTCGGGGACGATGGCAAGGCCACGGCGGATGGCAACCAGATGGACGGTCACGAAGACCGCCAGGTAGAACAGCACCGCCGGAATGATCGCAGCCATCATGACGGTGACGTAGGGAATGCCCAGGATCTCGGCCATGACGAAGGCAGCGGCGCCCATGATCGGCGGCGCGATCTGCCCGCCAGTGGAGGCCACGGCCTCGACCGCGGCGGCGAAGGGACGCGGATAGCCAAGGCGCACCATCATCGGGATGGTGAAGTTGCCCGTCGTCGCGACATTCGCCACCGCCGAGCCCGAAATCATGCCGAACAGCCCCGAGGAGATCGTAGCGATTTTGGCCGCCCCGCCGGGCTGACGCCCGCCAAGGCGCATGGCAAGGTCCATGAAGGCCTGCCCGCCGCCCGAATGCAGCAGCAGCGCCCCGAACAGCACGAAAGCCGCGATGACCGTCGCAGCGACTCCGGTCAGCATCCCCCAGATGCCCAGATCGCCGAGGAATACCGTCTCGGTCACGAAGGCGATGTCGAAGCCACGATGGCCGAGCGCGCCGGGCAGGCTGCCCCCCAGCAGCGCATAGGCGAGGCCCAGTGTCACAAGCACCGGAAAGATCAGCCCGACCGTCCGCCGCCCCAGTTCCAGCACGGCGATCAGCAGGCCCGCGGTCAGCACGATGTCGGTGGTGGTCGCCCAAGGCAGCGAACCCATGATCGTCTCGTAGTTCCAGACGATATAGCCGCAGGCCGCCAGAGAGATCCCGGTCAGCGCAAGATCGACGGCAAGCCCGACAGGGCGCCATGATGTCCCGGCGCCGAGTGGATAGAGCGTGAAGCCAAGCGTCGTGACCAAGCCCAGGAACAGCGCACGCTGCTCCAGCGCCTCGAAAGCACCGGCGGCGGCGGTCCAGAAGACGAACAGCCCAAGGATCAGCGCAAGCGCCTTCGAGACCCGATCACGCATGGATCACTCGGCCGGGCGCAGGGCTTCGGGCAGATCGTAGCCGTTCTCCTCGAACCAGCGCGCGGCGCCGGGGTGCAGGGGCACGGTGCCGTATTTGATCGTCAGATCAGCCAGCGACGCATCGCGCAGCTCGGCCAGCGCGTTCACCTGCACCGTCTCGTCGGCCATCACCGCCGAGACGATCTTGTAGGCGTCCTCCTCGGAGAGGGCCGAGGTCGCACCGACGCCCACCCCGAAGCTCCAGGTGGTATAGGCCGGAATGCCCTCGGCCGCGCCTTCGGGGATATCGACGACTGAGATGTCGGGCATTTCCGCGCGCAGCGTGTCGGCCTGCTCGGGCGTCAGTCCCAGCACGTCGATAGGCGTGAAGGTCGCCACGTCCATGGTCGAGGCATCGAGCCGCACCCCCGAGCCCGATTTGACATAGCCCGCGACCCGGTTGTCCTTGATCGCGTCGACGATGTCGGTGGTCGATCCGCGCACCCACTCCGCCTCGAGGCCCAAAGTCGCAAAGACAGCCTCGGTCGTGCTTTCCGTGGCCGATCCGCGAATGCCGGGATTGATGCGCGCACCCGCCAGCGCCTCAAGGCTGTCCAGTCCCGCGTCGCGGCGCACGATGACGTTCTGCGGTGCGCCGGTATAGACCCACAGCAGCGACAGATCCTGCGCGTTGCCCTCGAAGTCGTTGGTGCCTGCGACGGCATGCTGCGCGACATTGGTCGTCACCAACCCCAGATCCATCTGACCGCGCGCCATGCGGCGGATGTTGTCCATCGTGGCGCCCGTCTCGACGACGGCGGCGTCGATGCCTTCGACCTCCTCGTTCACAATCTGCCCGACGGCCACGAAATAGCCGTAGTGGCTGGACGAGGCCGAGGTCGAACCGATCAGCAGATCGGTCTGCTGCGCCCAGACGGGCGTGCTGCACAGAAGCGCGGCCACAAGGGCCAGGGGATGCTTGGTCATGTGTTTCCTCCTTGCGGCCCCTCCACAGGCCATTGCTGCCATCATCCGGCTTTTGATCATTGCTTAAACAGCGAATGTCGCAATAATTGATGCATGAACAGCACGAATTTTGATCTGGGCGAATGTCGCGCGATGCTGGCCGTGTATGCTGTCTGCTCGTTCCGCCTGGCGGCCGAGCAGTTGGGAATGTCACCCTCGTCCCTCTCGCGAGTGATCACGGGGCTGGAGGTGCGGATCGGCGCGCGTCTCTTTGATCGCGATACGCGCAACGTCATTCCGACCGAAGAAGGGCGCGCTTTCGCGGCGCTGGCCGAGCGGCTGGTCATTACGGCCGAGGGCGGGGCCGCTGACTTCACCGCCTTTCTGGAGGCTCGGCGGGGGCGGCTGACCATCGCGGGGCTGCCCTCGGTCACCGCGGGCCTGCTGCCAGAGCTGTTGGAGCGTTTCACCCGCGCCCATCCCGCCGTTGACCTGCGCATCCTTGATGCACTGTCGGACTCGGTCGTCGCCAGCGTCGCACGGGGCGAGGCGGATCTGGGCTTCACCGCCGGCACCGTCGGCACGCGCGACCAGCTGTCGTTCCAGGCGCTGCTTGACGACCAGTTCGTCGCAGTCGGCCCGCCGGGCGGCCAGCTGTCCGAGGATCGCGCCTACACCCTGGTCGAGCTGATGCGAATGCCCTTCATCGCCATGGCGCGTGGCACCAGCGTGCGCGAGCTTCTTGACGGCGCCTGCGCCCGGATCGGCCAGCAGGTCGATCCGCGCTTCGAAGTGTCGCACCTGGCGACCGCCGGTGCGCTGGTGGCGCAGGGACTGGGTGTCTCCGCCCTGCCCCGGCTGACGCTGCCGGTGCTGGGCAGCCGCGACCTGCTGATCCGGCCCATCGCCGACTTCGGCGCCTCGCGCCGCATCGGCCTCGTCTGGCGCTCGGGCAGGACGCTGTCGCCCCCGGCCCGCGCCTTCCTTCAGTTGGTGCGCAGCGCCCCTCTGCAGGCAGTGACCTGAGCCGGCCTAGCGCAGCCAGGACTGACCCGGACCCTCGACTTGCGGATCATCCAATGCGCGACACTCGAACCTGGCAGCATCATTTTTGGGGCGCGGTGCCGTAGTGGATGTGGCTAGTGGCAAAGCGGGCGGGTGAACGAGATGGCTCCGGCCGCGTCGCCACTTTCGTGATGAACGGCCTCGATCCGCTCAGGCGCAATACCATCTTCGACCCATACTTTCAGCTGGGACTGCAGCGACGGCCAATTCGGTCCACTGCCACCGCCACGATGCTTCATCCCCGAAACAAAAATGAGGCGATGAGAGCCCTTCGAGCTCCCGTTGCCGGCTGCACGCTCCGCCGATTGGGAATGGATGCCGCCCCTTTAGCATCGGATGATGGTGATCACTTTGCCGCTCGTATCGTGGAACGGCCGGAAGATCGGTGTCCGTGGCGTTCATCCGCTCGGCAAGCCGAGGATTGGCACGTGTCATGTTCGGGCCAAAGCCCGGAGTTCTTCTGGACGGCACGCCCGTGACCTTTGGCCAGGCGCTGGAGGTCGGAATAATCATCCGACGTTCCGACCTTTTCGTGCACGTGATCCATGGGCCAGAGTTCGATGCTGACCCCGCGCTGACGCGCCGGACCTTGCGTTGAGCCACCGGAACAACTCAACGCTGGCGTACGTCGACATCGCGGCGGCGCTCTGCCAGACTACGGTCCGTCATTGACGATCCAGACCCCGAGGTTCGAAATGCCGGACAGATCAGGCGAGGGTCCCGGCCCTGGTGAAGGGACCGGCCCCCATTTGGAAGGCGACCACCCCGCAGCGCCGGCAGCGGAGGACGACGCGCTGAGCGAGACCAGCCGCGGGCGGCACGCGTGGAGGCCCTATGGCATTCAGCTTGCGGGCTGGCGCGACATCACCATCAGGGCTGGCCGCCGGATCGGGCCGGATCTGTTTCCGCTGATAGCCGCCGGCATCGCCTTCTTCGGGATGCTGGCGCTGTTTCCCGCCATCGCCATGCTGGCCGCGTTGGCGGGCATGCTGTTCGAGCCTGACATCGTCGTTCGCCAGATCGAGAGCCTTCAGGGGGTGGTGCCGCCGGAGCCGTTGGCGGTCGTGCGCGACCAGGCGGTCGCCCTTACCGGTCAGGCCACGGGGCGCGCGACGACCACGGCGCTTGTCAGCCTCGGGCTGTCTCTCTTCTGGGCATCTCGGGGCATCGACAACCTGATCAGCGGCATGAACATGGCGCATGCAGAGGCCGAGACGCGCAACATCATCGTGCGGAACTTCATGTCGCTCTGGTTGACGGGCGCCATCGGCCTGATGGCGCTGCTGGTAACCGCATTCGCACTGGTCATCCCGTCGCTGGCCGAAACGCTCGGCCTTGCGGGCTGGAGCGGCAGGATCGTGACGGCTGGCCGCTGGTTGCTCCTGGCGCTCTTGTCGATGGCGGCGCTCGGGCTCATCTACCGGTACGCCCCGGCCCGCCGGCCGCCGAGGTGGAGTTGGGTGACACCCGGTGCCATTCTCGCCACGGCACTGTGGCTTGGCGGCTCGTGGCTGTTCTTCGCCTTCGTGAGGAACATCGCCAGTTATCAGCCGACATACGGTACGCTGGCGGGCGTGGTGATCCTGCTGCTCTACATCTGGCTGACGGCGTTTGTGGTGCTCCTCGGGGCGGTTTTCAATGCCGAGATGGAACACCAGTCGGCCTGCGACACCACCCGTGGCCCGGTGCGGCCGATGGGACAACGCCATGCAGAGATGGCCGACACCTTGGGGAGAAAGCCCTGAGGCCCGCCCTTCCCCGGCCATCTTTGGCGAACCCGGCAAAGGATGGGTCAATTCCATCGCCAGTTATAAACAAAAATCCCGCACCGCCCTGCAAGCTGCCTCGTCGTACATCGAGATGCTGCTTCAACGCTTCAGCCGTGTGATGCCCGCCTCAAGCCAGCCAGTCGCGTCCAGACGAGCCGGCGCGTGAAATCGAAAGCTCGCTCACAGACATATCCTTTCTGCGCGACGCCCAGCTTGACCGGTGGCTTCCCCATTTGGATGGAGGGGACCGATCACTGCCTGCTGGCTTTGGAATAAGCGGACAATGCAATCCCAATATGCCGAGCCGACTGTAATGTTGGCGGGTTTTCGCTCGCCTGGCATATCGCGACGAGGCCTCAATCGTACGGTCGATGCATGCCATATCACCTGCCGCCGTTCATCGCGACGACCAGCAGCTTATGCCTGTGACGGATTGACCTCTCCCTCTTCTTCGCCGTCCCAATAGTGGACACGGACAGCATGGACCTTGATCAGCACCATACCCGGCGTGTCGATCCCATCCGGAAACCAACGCTCGATATCGCTGGACCAATGCTCGGCAAAGGTCGACTTGTCGCGGATGATGCTGGCTTCGCCTTCGACGGCCACGAACAGGGGCGGCGCACCCAGGATGCCGGTGCGCCCCTGGAATGACAACGCGACGTGACGGTCACGCTCGATATCGCCGACGGTGCGGGTATCCCCGTAGGTGAAGTAGTAGCTGTCGCCGTCCCACTCCACCTCGCTGTTGTTGCTCATCGGACGTGTGGCCAGCTGCCCGCCCTCGGTCCGGGTGGTCAGCATGGCAAAGTCGATCTTGCCCATTGCCTTCGCCAAGTCGTGGATCGTCCTGCCAGCCATGTTTACCTCCTGCGGGTTCCGGTGGGCACAACCCGGAACGCCTCTGCACGGTTTTCGTTGCATGACGCCACGCCCGATCCACGCCTGAGCCATCCAGAGACGAAGGTCGTGCCACGGACAATGCGAAGCGCGCTGATATCGCTTCTCGTGATGATGTTAGGGATGCTAGTCCGTCCTGCAGGCACGATGAGCAGCGGGACATGCGTCCTGCTGAGCAGCTGACAGTGGGCTGGCGAACGCGCAACCGGGGCATAAGAGCTGATCGCAGGAAGAAGTGGCAGCCCGTAGGGGAGTCGAACCCCTCTTTTCAGGTTGAAAACCTGACGTCCTAACCGATAGACGAACGGGCCACTTTCTGTCCGCAGCCAGGCTTCCCTGGCGGCGTGAGCGGTGTTTAGGCAAAGCCGCAGGGGGGTGCAAGCGGAAAAAACGTGGGCATCCGAAAAAAAATCCTGGCGCCCTTCAGATGCCGGGTCAGCGGCGGTTCAGGGCGCAATACTGTCGCAATGCCGTTGGTCACCGGCACATCGGCCGGGTCTACATCCGTGCGCTTGCGACCTCGCGCGCGCAGATGTAGACCCGCGCCCGAACGAAAGGAAACGTCATGTCGATCACCGAGGATCAGGCCCGCAAGGTCGCGCATCTGGCGCGCATCGCGGTCGATGATGCCGCCCTGCCGGCGCTGGCGCGCGAACTCAGCGGCATTCTGGAATTCATGGAACAGCTGAACGAGGTCGATGTCGAGGGTGTCGAGCCGATGACCGGCGTCACGCCGATGCGGCTCAAGCGCCGCGAGGACGTGGTGACGGCAGGCGGAAATGCCGAACAGATCCTGTCGAACGCGCCCGACGCGCGCGAAGGGTTCTTTGCCGTGCCGAAGGTGGTGGAATGACCGACCTGAACAAGCTTTCGATCGCCGATGCCCGTGATGCCCTGCAGAAGGGCGATGTGACCTCGGTGGAACTGACCGATGCCTGCCTGACCGCGATCGAAGGCGCCGACGCGCTGAATGCGTTCGTGCATCGGACGCCGGACATGGCGCGCGAGATGGCGCGCGCGGCCGATGCGCGCATCGCGGCGGGCGGAGCTTCGCCGATGACCGGGATCCCGGTGGGCATCAAGGACGTCTTCTGCGTCAAGGGCGTCCCCAGCCAGGCGGGCAGCCGCATCCTGCAAGGCTTCAAGCCTGAATACGAATCGACCGTGACCCGCAACCTGTGGAACGCTGGCGCCGTCATGCTGGGCAAGCTGAACCAGGATGAGTTCGCGATGGGGTCGACCAACGAGACCAGCTGCTATGGTCCGGCGGTGAACCCGTGGCGTGGCGCTGACGGCGCGCGACTGACGCCCGGCGGCAGTTCGGGCGGATCGGCAGCGGCGGTGGCCGCCGACCTGTGCCTGGGCGCGACCGGGACCGACACGGGCGGCTCGATCCGCCAGCCTGCCGCGTTCACCGGCACCGTGGGCCTGAAGCCCACCTATGGCCGTGTCAGCCGCTGGGGCGTGATCGCCTATGCCTCCAGCCTCGATCAGGCGGGCCCGATGACGCGCACGGTCCGCGATGCGGCCATCATGCTGGGTGCCATGGCATCGGCCGACCCGCAGGACAGCACCTGTGTCGACCTGCCGGTCCCCGATTTCGAGGCCGCGCTGACCGGCGACATCCGCGGCAAGCGCATCGGCATCCCCCGGGAATACCGCGTCGACGGCATGCCGGCCGAACTGGATGCCTTGTGGCACAAGGGTGCCGAGATGCTGCGCGACGCCGGCGCCGAGATCGTCGACATCAGCCTGCCGCACACGAAATACGCCCTGCCCGCCTATTACGTGATCGCCCCGGCCGAGGCGTCCTCGAACCTCGCCCGCTATGATGGGGTCCGCTATGGCCACCGGGCACGGCTGTCTCAGGGCGACGGCATCACCGACATGTACGAGAAGACGCGCGCCGAAGGCTTCGGCCCCGAGGTGCAGCGCCGGATCATGATCGGCACTTACGTGCTGTCGGCGGGTTTCTACGACGCATATTATAACCGCGCCCGCAAGGTCCGTGCGCTGATCAAGCGCGACTTCGACCAGGTCTTCGACGACGGCATCGATGCGATTCTTGCACCGGCCGCGCCGACGGCGGCCTTCCCACTGGGCTCGGTCGACAAGGGCGATCCCGTGCAGATGTATCTGAACGACGTCTTCACAGTGACGCTGAATTTGGCTGGGCTGCCTGGGATCTCGGTTCCTGTCGGCCAGGATGCACAGGGCCTGCCGGTCGGCCTGCAACTGTTCGGCCGCCCTTTCCAGGAGGCGGAACTTCTGAACCAGGCGCTGGTTCTGGAACAGGCTGCAGGTTTTGTGGCCAAGCCCGAGCAGTGGTGGTAACCTCGGCGAAACGGCATGTCGGAGGCAGGATGCGTGGCTGGTTGGCGATAGGGGTGCTGGCGCTGGCCGGCTGCGGCGAACACAAGGGCTGGAACCCGAACTATCAGTTCACATCCAAGCCTTACGGCGACTACCTCGCCCACCGCGAGGTGACGCTGCTGACCGGCCGCGACCCCGTTCAGGGCGTCCCGGTCGCGCGCCCGTTCAAGTCGCCCACCGCGCCCGAGATCGCGGGCGTGTATCCGGTGCCGATCCCTCCGACCATGCGCATCCAGCGGCTCATCGTCCCGGCCGAAGGACGCCCGCCGTACATCCCGGCGCATCCGGAACCGGCGCAGCCCATCGCGGTCGTACCGGCCCGCTGATCCTTGGCCAAGGACAGGTTTCCCAGTCCGAACCACGGCGACCGCCGTGGCCTCCGTCCATCTCTGATCGTGTTGCACTACACGGGGATGATCGACGCCGCCTCGGCCCGCGCACGCCTCTGCGACCCCGCGGCCGAGGTCAGCGCGCACTGGCTCATCGACGAGGACGGCACCGCCGAGGCGCTGGTGCCCGAAACCCGCCGGGCGTGGCACGCCGGCGCCGGAAGCTGGCATGGCGAGGATGACGTCAACAGTCGCAGCATCGGGATCGAACTCGTCAATCCGGGCGATCGTCCATTTCCGGCACCGCAGATGACGGCTTTGAAGCATCTGCTGCACGACATCATGTTGCGCTGGAACATCCAGCCGCGCCAGATCATCGCCCATTCCGACCTTGCGCCCGGCCGCAAGATCGACCCCGGCTGCCGCTTCGACTGGGAGGGACTGGCCCGCGACGGCCTCGCCATCTTCGCGCGTCTGGACCGCGAAGGACCCGCACCGCCACTCGGCGCATCGTTGGATGGCCTCGGCTACCCGCCCGGCGACTCCTCGACACGGTTGCAGGCATTCCGTCTGCGCCACCGCCCCTGGGCCGCCGGTCCCGAAAGCGACGCCGATCGACGCTTGGCGCATTGCCTCCTGCAACGATCCTCGAAGGGGCAGGCGCGGCGGGGCGACGGGGGAAGCGCCCCCACTTGACGCAGCCGCCTTGCCCGGCCATACGACCCGAGCGCGGAGGGCTGGATGACCGCGGCGGGAACCCCGTCGAGGAAAGTCCGGACTCCATGAGGCGATGGTGCCGGGTAACGCCCGGCGGGGGCAACCCCAGGGAAAGCGCCACAGAGAACAGACCGCCCATCCCCGGATGGGTAAGGGTGAAACGGTGGGGTAAGAGCCCACCGGGGGGCTGGCAACAGTCCCCGCATGGCAAGCCCCACCAGGAGCAATGCCGAATAGGGATCGCGCGCGGGTTCGCCCGCAGGGCCGCCTTGCCCCAGCAGATCCGGGTAGGCAGCTAGATCCGGCCGGTAACGGCCGGACCAGAGGAATGGTCATCCAGCCGCGTCAGCGGTGGACAAAATCCGGCTTACAGGCCCTCCGCGCAATCACGCATTCTTGCTCTTGTTGCGCGCCTCGGTGGCGGTGGCGATGGCGCTGGCCGCCTCGCTCTGCATCTTCTGGGCGAAGCCTACCATCTGCGCGGCATAAGCCTCGGTCCAATCGGCAAAGCCCTTGCCGTCCGTGCCGCCCATCTTCATCGCGGCCGTGCGCATCTCCTCGCCCTGCTTCTGCAGGGTCTCGAATTGCGACTCCCATGCCTGCTGCATCTGCTGCCACTGGCTGCGCACCGTGTCGCTGGTGCCTTCCATATGTGCGCGGATCTGGCGGTTCATCTCCTCCTGCCGCTGCATGGCGCTTTCCTGCCACTTGCGCGCCTGATCCATCGCCTCTTCGCTGTTCTTGGTCATCGCCGACTGCCAGGCCTCCATCCGCTCTTCGAAATTGCGGGTGTTGTCGGCCAGGGCGGTCAGCATGTCGGACAATTTCATCACGGCTCTCCCATCACTCGGGCCATGCAGAAGGCCCCCGGATGCAAGCCTGCGTCCGGGGGCCTTCTTTGTCAAACGCTGTGCTGTTCAGCCGCCGGTCTGGACGGGGCTGTCGGTCGGCAGTCCGCGCTGCGCCTCGATCTCGCGCCACCGGGCGACGGCGGCGTTGTGTTCCTCCAGTGTCCGGCTGAAGCTGTGCCCGCCGGTGCCGTCGGCCACGAAATAGAGGTAGTCCGTATCGTCCGGGTTCAGGGCCGCATTGAGTGCCGCCCGGCCGGGATTCGCAATCGGCGTCGGCGGCAAGCCGTCGATCCGATAGGTGTTGTAAGGCGTCTCGGCATCCAGCTCGGACCGCCGCAAACCGCGGTCAAGGATCCCTTGCCCGTTCGTCACACCATAGATCACCGTCGGGTCCGTCTGCAGCCGCATCCCCTGACGCAACCGGTTGACGAAAACGCTGGCCACCTGCGGACGTTCGCCAGCGACGCCGGTCTCCTTCTCGACGATCGAGGCCATGATCAGGGCCTCCTCCGGCGTCTCGTAAGGCAGGCCGAAGGGACGCGCCTCCCACTCCTCCGCCAGGATGGTTTCCTGGCGGGAGGCCATCTGGGCCAGGATCTGGTTCCGGTCGCCGCCTTTTGACAGCTGATAGGTATCGGGTGCCAAGCTGCCTTCGGGCGGAACGTCGTCGATCTCTCCGGTCAGAAAGCTTGCGGCGCGCAGCGCCTCGACCACCTGCCAGCTGGTGACGCCTTCGGCCATCACCATCGACAGGCGCACGTCCGACAGGTCCTGCGCCGCGGCGATGGCCGGGGGCGCATCCTCGGTCGCGGGGTCGAACCTGGCCATCTCCTCGTAGGCGCCGGTATCGGGGTTCATGTCGCGCAGCAGGATCGTGTTCGCGCGCACGCCCACGCGCACCACCACCTCGGTTCCGCAGGTCGAGGGTCCGCCGGCCGTCACCGTGTCCACGATGCTTTCCATGCTGGCGCCGGGTTCCACCAAAAAGCTGCCGAACTTCAGCTCACGTGCCTTGCCCATCGCATCCGCGCCCGCCCGAAAGATATAGGCGTTCGAGATCGCCCCCTGCTCGGCCAGCCTGTTGCTGACCGCGTTCAGGCTGGCGCCCGGCGCGATCTGCACGCATTGCGCCACCGCGCTCGGCCCCGGACCGCTGAACTCGCGCTTGGCCCACGCCACGGCGGCCGCCGCCGCGATCAGCAGCACGATCGCCAGCGTCAGGAAATTCGAGGCGATGTTGCGCCAGATCATCCCTCGACCCGCCCCAGGATCAGGCAGGCGTTGGTCCCGCCAAAGCCGAAGCTGTTGGACAACGCCACATCGACCTTGCGACGCACTGCGGCGTTGGCAGCCAGGTCCAGCTTCGGCTCGACCGCCGGGTTGTCCAGGTTGATCGTCGGCGGGCAGATCTGATCACGGATCGCCAGCGCACAGAAGATCGCCTCGACCGCGCCGGCCGCCCCCAGAAGGTGACCGATGCTCGACTTCGTCGAGGACATCACCGCGTTCGGGGCATGATCGCCCAGCAGCTTCTCGACGGCGCCAAGTTCGATCGTGTCGGCCATCGTGCTTGTGCCGTGGGCGTTGATATAGTCGATACGGTCGGCCTCAAGCCCGGCAGAACGCAGCGCCGCCTCCATCGCGCGATAGCCGCCGTTCCCGTCCTCGGACGGGGCGGTGATGTGATAGGCGTCACCAGACAAAGCATAGCCCAGCACTTCGGCATAGATCTTTGCCCCGCGGGACTTGGCGTGCTCGTATTCCTCCAGCACGACGACGCCCGCACCCTCGCCCATGACAAAACCGTCGCGGTCGGCGTCGTAGGGCCGGCTGGCCGCCTGCGGATCGTCGGCCCGCTTCGTGGACAGCGCCTTGCAGGCGTTGAAGCCGGCGATCCCGATCTCGCTGATCGGGCTTTCGGCACCGCCAGCGATCATCACGTCGGCATCGCCATACTTGATCAGCCGCGCCGCATCGCCGATGGCATGAGCGCCGGTCGAACAGGCGGTCACGACCGCGTGGTTCGGCCCCTTGAAGCCATAGCGGATGGACACCTGGCCCGAAATCAGGTTGATCAAGGCGCCGGGTATGAAGAAGGGCGAAACCCGCTTCGGCCCGCGCTCCTTTATGAGCACGGCGGTATCCGCGATCGAACTGAGCCCGCCAATCCCGGAGCCGATCATGACGCCGGTGCGCAGTCGGCCTTCATCGTCCTCGGGCATCCAACCGGCATCGGTCACCGCCTGATGCGCTGCCGCGATGCCGTAGAGGATGAAGTCGTCGACCTTGCGCCGGTCCTTCGGCTCCATCCAGTCGTCCGGGTTGAAGGTGCCGTCGCTGCCGTCGCCGAAGGGGATCTCGCAGGCGTATTTCGTTACCACGTCCTTGGGGTCGAAGCGGGTGATGGGTCCCGCGCCGGATTGCCCGGCCAGCAGCCGGTCCCAAGTCGCCTCAACGCCAGAGGCCAGGGGCGTGACCATTCCCATCCCGGTGATTACAACCCTGCGCATTGGCATTTCCTTCAGCTGCTCGCGTTTTGGGCGGTGATACACGCGCGTCACGTTTCACGCAACGCCACGAAACCGCGACTGGCGCGGTTCGGGCGGGTCGCCGCCACGGGCGCTGTCAGCGGGGGGTCC
>JAYZBS010000136.1:0-7573 GCA_036338635.1 Pseudomonadota bacterium
GATGCACGCCATGTTCGGCGGCCAGCTCAGACATCGTGCGCTCGCCCTTCAAAGCTTCCAGCGCAACACGAGCCTTGAATCCCGCGTCATGGTTCCTGCGTTTCTTCATCTCCTGATCTCCTCGCTCTTGAAGACCAGCAAAAGTCAGATCGGAGCTTCCGTCACTGTCCTATTTTCGGGGAGTAGCTCAATCTGGCGATTTTCGATCATCTCACGCATGAGCCATTGCGCGACCGTCTTGGAATGATCTTAGGACACCGGCTGCACTGACCGCCAAAGGCATCTTTCCATTCCCTAGACAGCATCGAACCATCAAGCCATGGGATCTAACATCCGAGGTCAGGCGACTTCAGACCTCTACGTGCAGATTGTCTTTCGCGATATCAGATATTTTTAGACACTTCTGCAGGATCACGTCGTCTCGCTACCGGGCGTATGCAAGATGCATAGCTCGGCTATTCCAGAGGTCGTCATGGATACGCCCTACATGCCGGATGTTGCTTTACCCGCCGTCGTGCGTGCTGCGCTTGCCACGCATGTAGTGGCGCTCGGGGCGATAACTGCGACGGATGAACAGGGCCTTTAGAATTCTGATGACTCGTCCCATGCGGGCTTCTCGTATGGTTGCGATGAAATATGCGGTCGGGCAGGGGCTAGAACCCCATCATCTGCGGCAGCCAGAGGTAGATCTGCGGCACGAAGGTCACGAGCAGCAAGATCAGGAACATCGCGACAAGATAGGGCCCGGCCGCGACGAAGACCCGGTGGATTGGCACATTCGCGATGCCGCCCGCGATGAACAGGCACAGGCCCACGGGCGGCGTGACGAGTCCAAGCGCAAGGGCGAGGCAGGTGAACAGGCCGAAATGCACCGGGTCGATCCCGTAGGCCGCCGCCAGCGGCGCGAAGATCGGGACCAGCATGACCATCGCCGCCGCCTGCTCGATGAAAAGACCGATCACGAGGTAGATGACCAGCATCAGCGCCAGGAAGACCATCGGGCTTGAGGTCGTCTCTTGCAGGGTGGTCGAGATCCAGCGCGGCACGCCTTCGATGGTGAGCCACCAGGTCGAGACATTGCCGACCGAGATCAGGATCATGACGACCGCAGTGACGATGATCGTGCGGACCATCGCCGCATGGACCAGCGCCCATGTCAGCTGACGCGTCACGAGAAAGCCGATCAGCAGCGCATAGACGATGGCGATGCAGCCGGCTTCGGTCGGGGTGGCGAAGCCGCCCACGACGCCGCCGACCATGATGACCGGCAGGATCGCCGCGATGAGAAAGCGCCCGCAGATGCGCAGCGCCTCGGTCATGGAGTAGCGCCGGTCCGAGGCGGGATAGTCCTTGCGCCGCACGAGGATCGCGGTGACGACCATCATGGACAGGCCCAGCAGAACGCCCGGCACGATGCCGGCCAGAAACAGCGCCGCGATGGACACGTTGCCGGCGGCGAAGGCGTAGATCAGCATCGGCAGGCTGGGCGGGATGACCGGCCCCACGACCGAGCTGACGGCGGTGACGGCCGCGACCAGTTCTCCGTCGCCATATTCTTCCTTGGTGGCCTTGATCATCATCGAGCCGACCGCGCTTGTATCGGCAATGGCCGAGCCGTTGATGCCGCCGAAGAACATGCTGACCACGATGTTGATCTGCAGCAGGCTGCCCTTGAAGCGCCCGACCAGCAGCCGCGCGAAGTCCAGCAGGCGTTGCAGGATGCCCGAACCGCCCATCAATTCGCCCGCCAGGATGAACAGCGGGATCGCGACCAGCGTGAAACGGTCCAGCCCGGTCCACAGGCGCTGCGCGAACAGCTGCACCGGCTGGTCGGTCATCCAGAAGACCAGCAGCGTGGACAGTCCGAGCGCAAAGCCGATCGGCATGGCCAGCGCGATGAGGCCGATGAACACGACCAGGTAGACGGCGAGGGCGCTCATTCGGAAAGCCTTGTGCTGGGGGTTTGCAGCGAGAAGCCGGGGTCTTGCAGGTTGAGCCAGGTGGTGATGTTCGACTGGACCAGCGCATAGGCCGCCCCGACCGCGACCGAGGCGTAGGGGATCACCATCGGCACGCCGAAGACGAAGGGATCGCGCGATCCGGTCGCGCTCAGCGCGTTCAGCGTGCCATACCAGGCGATCACCGCCAGCAGCACCGAGGTCAGCAGGTTGGTCAGCACCAGCAGCGCCTTGGCACTGCGCGGCGTCAGCCTCAGGGCGACGATGTCCACCAGCACATGCTCGCCGCTGCGGATCGCAAGGCCGACGCCCAGAAACACCATCCACTGCATCAGGTATTTCGCCAGTGCATCGGCGAAGTTCAGCGGCGTGAAGACGATGAAGCGCGAGAAGACCGAAGCGCTGATCGTCAGCACGATCGCCGCCAGCAGCCCGACGCAGATGGCGCGCACAAGCGACGACAGGCGCCGATCGAAACGGCGCAGGCGGGCGGTGAACCTGGTATCGGGCATGATCCGTATCCTTGGTAATGCCCCGCCCCGAGGGGGGCAGGGCCGTCTGCGTCAGCCGCGCCTAGCGCGTATAGCCCCAGCCACCGTCACCGACCGGCCCGGCCTCGGCCTGGATCAGGTCGATCTTTTCCTGGCTCATGCCGTCGCGGCCGGTGAACTTCGGCCAGACGCTGTCGATCGTCATGTCGCGCACAGCCTGATATTCGGCGTCCGGCAGGGCATAGATCTCGACCCCGGCCTCCTTCATCTCGGCGATGTTCTGAGTGATGTAGTCGGCGACGAAATCGACATGCCAGGCCTGCGCCTCGGCGGCGGCCTCGGTCAGGATGGTCCGCACCTCATCGGGCAGGCCGGCCATATTCTCGGCGTTCGCGACGATGACCGAGGCGTAGTTCTGGAAGTTCAGGTCGAGAATGTATTTGACCAGCCCGCCCTCGTGGAACTTGGCTGAATAAAAGCTGGCATAGGGCACGGTCAGCCCGTCCACCATGCCAAGGCGCAGCGCCTCTGGGGTTTCGGGCCAGTCGACCGTGACGCCGGCCGCGCCCCAGGCCTCGTGCGAGGCGATTTCCAAGGGCGAGCGCGATGCGCGGAATTTCATCCCCGCCAGATCGGCCGCGGTCTCGATCTTCTTGCTCGAAGTGCCGACCTCGCGCGGGCCGCCGATCTCGAAGGTGGCGAACCATTCAAGGCCGACCGGCTGCAGCTCTTCGTTGACCTCGGCCTGCACCGCCTCGCTGTTCATCGCGGACAGAAGCTGCTGGCGGCTTTCGAAGAGGAACGGGAAGTGGAACACCTCGAAGGCCGGGGTGATCGAGGCGAGGTTCGCGAAACTGTCGGCCGCAAAGTCCAGATGGCCGTTCTTGACTGCCTCGAAGGTCTCGACGCCCGAGCCCAGCTGACCGCCGTGAAAGACCTCGATGGTGATCCGGCCGCCGGACTTCTGGGAGGCCAGCTCGGCGAACTTGTCGATGCCGAAGGCGGTCACATCGGTCGGTGCCAGCACGTTGGCCAGCTGGAACGTATAGTCCTGGTCCAGCGCTGCCTGAGCGGCCGCCATGCCGGGCAAGAGGCCGCAGGCCGTCACGAATGCCATGACGGGCCGCGGCGCGGTCAGGGTCTTGAGCAGATAGGTCATAGGTTCCTCCCTTTGATCTGTTGCCATGTCTTTCAGGCGTCTTCGTCTTCCCAGAAGGCCGGCGCGCCTGCGTCCTTCATCACCTGAAGGATCTTCTCGCGCGGGATGACGCCGCAGCGTTCGGCCCAAGCGTCATACATCGCGGCCATCGCCTGCACGCGGTCCGGGTTCGCGGCGGCCAGATCGGTCAGCTCGGTCCGGTCGGCCTCCATGTCGTACAGCTCCCAGTCCTGGGGGTAATTGCGCACCAGCTTCCACTTGCCGTCGCGCACGGCCGCGTTGCCCTCGTGCTCCCAGAACAGCGGCCCGCGCGGCTGGCCGTCGCCCTTGAACGAGGCCATCAGGCTGGTCCCTTCGCAGGGCGGGACCGGCTGGCCGGCGCGCTCGGCCGGATAGGCGGCGCCCGTCGCCTCGAGGATCGTTGCCATGATGTCGGGCAACTGGCCGGGCGTGTGGCGGATGCCGCCCTTGTCGGCGATCCCGGCGGGCCAGTGAACGATCAGCGGCGTCGCGATGCCGCCCTCATGGGTCCAGTGCTTGTAGAAGCGGAACGGCGTGTTCGACAGGTTCGCCCAGGCCGTGCCATAGCTTTGATAGGTATCCTCGGCCCCCGGCATGATCGAGGGGTCATTGCCAATCCGCACCTCGCGCCCGTCGCGGGTCCGGTATTGCGCGATCATCAGGTCCTCGACCAGCTGGCGCGGATCGACGCCTTCCGGAATGTCCTCGGCGCATCCGCCGTTGTCCGACAGGAAGATGACGATGGTGTCCTGATCCTGCCCGCTGTCCTTCAGCGCCGACAGGATGCGACCGATGCCTTGGTCCATGCGGTCGATCTGGGCCGCGTAGACCTCCATGCAGCGGATCAGCCACTCGCGGTTCTGCGCCTCCTCGAAGGGCGGCTGCGTCGCATCGCGCGGCGACAGCTTCCAGCTGGCGTCGAGGATGCCCGAGCGGACCAGGCGGTCCAGACGCTGCTCACGCAGCCGGTCCCAGCCTGCGTCGAAACGGCCCTTGTACTTCGCGATATCCTCGGGATGGGCATGCAGCGGCCAATGCGGCGCCGTATAGGCGACATACATGAAGAAGGGCTTGTCCGGGCTGTCCGTGGCATGATCGCGCACATAGTCCGCGGCCTGATCGCTGATCGCGTCGGTATAGAAGAATTCGGGGTCGGCGACTGCCTCGTGTTCGACATTCTCGTTGCCGCGGGTCAGCGTGTTCGGGTGGTAAAAGCTGCCGGCGCCGATGATCGTGCCATAGAATCGGTCGAACCCGCGCTGCATCGGCCAGGCGCCGTTCGGTTGTTTCAGGTCCGACGAGACATGCCACTTGCCGCTCATGTAGGTGCGGTAATCGCTGGCCTTCAGCACCTCGGGGATGGTTACGCAATTCTCGGCCAGATTGCCGGCATAGCCCTCTGGGCCCATGTCATAGGTCAGCACGCCGATGCTGGTCTGGTGCGGATGAAGGCCCGTCAGCAGCGAGGCGCGGGACGGGCTGCACCGGGCGGTGTTGTAGAACTGCGAATAGCGCAGCCCGTTCGCCGCCAGCGCGTCGAGATTGGGCGTCTCGACCTCGCCGCCATAGCAGCCGATGTCCGAATAGCCCATGTCGTCGTTCAGGATGATGATGATATTCGGTTTCTTCATGTCCGTCGGGCTTTCCTTGGCGCGGGTGACAGATCGGGACGCCGGGGCCGGCATCCCCGCCGGGGGTCAGTAGGACCGCCGGCGCAGGGTGATCGAGAATTGGAAGAAGTCGGGCCGGTAAGCCGACCGCAACAGCTCGAGCGGGCGGCCGCAGGCGGCGCGGGTCACGCGGGTCATCTCGACCAGCGCCGAAGTCTGCGCCAGCTCCAGCGCGGCCTCGTCCTCGGGCGATGAGATGCGGGCGCCGATGGTCTGGACGGCGCCACCGATCTCGTGGCCCAGTTCCTGCTCGAAGACCTCATACATCTTGATGGTGATAAGGTCGCGGCCAGCGATCTCCAGCCCGATATCGGGCGGGTAGAAGGCATGTTCGATCGCGACGGGGGTGTCGTCGGCAAAGCGGATGCGCCGCAGCTGCCAGACGGCACGTTCCTGAAGCACCTCGCGCAGCTCGTCGTCCAGAAGGTTGGTCATCCCACTTTCCAGCACCGCGGCGCCTGGACGGAACCCCGCTTCGGCCACCGCTTCCTGGAAGCCCAGCAGATGGCCGACCCATTGTTCCGCATATCCTGAGCGCAGAAACGTCCCCCGGCGCGGCGTGCGATCAAACATTCCGCTTTCGACCAGAGGCCCGATTGCATTTCGAATGGTCACGCGGCTGACGCCGTAGCGCTCGACCAGCTCCGCTTCGGTCAGAAGGCGGCCGTTCCGGTCCACGATCTCGCCGCTGATGGCCTGCTCGCGGATTAGCTCGCGCACCTGTGCGTGAAGCGGTCCAGTCGCAGGCGGCTGCGTCGAGCGTTTGGTCATATGAAGTCTCCCCAGATGATTCATTATAATAAATACCGCAAAATGCAAATTGTATTTCTATTTGTACTATATCCAGCTGCAGCGTTGGAGGGCGGCTGTACTGCTACTAATGGACCATTCCATCGTTGATACGCCTGCGTCGCGTGGCGCCTGCGGACATTCATCCCGTACGCGCCGCAGGGTGGCTGGCCGAGGCGTTAAGAAACAAGTCGATGCAAGCAGCGCTGCTCTGCTATGTGGACGCGCCAGCCCAAATGCGACAATGGTTGCCGGGAGAGTTCCATGCGTCTGTAGCCGCGTCCCAGCAAGTTGGCCTTGAATACCTCGGCCGGGGTGTGGAAGCCGAGGCACTTGCGCGGCGTGGCGTTGAGGCCTGCGCACAGCTGACGGAGCTCCTCTTGGGGAAGCGGTTCGGATGGGTGTCGCGGCAGAGCGAGCGTCGAAGACGCTTGTTGGTGTTTTTCATGGCATCTTTCTGCCACGGTGATTGCGCCTCGCAGAACCAGGTTTGGATACCTACCTCCGCCTGCAGGTCCGGCCAATCGATGAACTCGGAACCATGGTCAAAGGTGATCGATCGGAAGGCCTGAGGGGCAGGGGCGTGAGCGCTTTGGCGATCTGAGCCATGAACACCTTGGTGAGCTTTTCGGTGTTCTTTAACGCGACCAGGAAAGCGGCTGTTGCGCTCGATCATGTTGCTGACTTTGGCCGACCCGTACTTCTGCCGAAACAGCACCAGGTCAGCCTGCCAGTGTCCGAACTGCTTGCTATGCGCAATGACGTCAGGGCGAAACAGGATGCTGAGTTGAGGTGCAAATCCCGCTGGCGGGCGCTTGCGCAGCCAGTAGCCCCGGCGGCGTTGGCTGCCACAGGGCAGGTGGCGCCACAGCTCCGCTCGGCGACCCTGCTCGGAATAGATGTGTTGATAGACTGTCTCCTGGCAGACTCGATGCGGGGCGCCCTTATACCGCATACGCCCGGCGATCTGCTCAGGCGTCCAGCCAGACTTCAGACAGCGCTCGGCTTGGTCGCAGAGGCCGGGATCACGCACCGGCATGCGTTGCCGGATTCATCGTCCGTTCGAATAGCTTTGTGCCATCACGCACCAGTAACCGCTGAGCTTCGGGATTTCACTGTCATGGAAATGATCGCGATGAAGCTCGCGGAAGATCGTCGAGCGGTGCCGGCCGATTCTTCGCGCCATCTCGTTAGGGCTCAGCTTCATCTGCCGCCAGCGCTTGATCTAGCGGCGCTCAGAAAGGGAAAGGTGAGAAAACCGAACCTTCATTCTATGATCCTTTCATGGCTCAACCCGTTAATGAGCACAGAAAGTCGCATTTCAGGATAGTGCGTCCTCCTCTCCGATGTTGTCACCAAGTTAAAATGTCGCCTGTTCCGCCATTTAGAAATGTCGCTGCCGGGGCGGATGGGCGGTGAGCCGGCCCCGGCCCGCTCTCTCCACAAAGGGCCGTAGGGGCGGGGTCGGCGGCTCTGGGCCCCGGA
>JAYZBS010000137.1:0-39809 GCA_036338635.1 Pseudomonadota bacterium
GTCCGACCGGGCCTGACGCGGCCCGGTTCGGCGCCGGCAGCCTGCATTTCCGGCTGCTTCTGCCGCCGCGCGGGCGGACCCCCATGTGACCGCGCGTGGCCCAGACCGGCCGCACCGTCTGGCGAGAGGGCCGGGACGCCATGCACCGGCCCTTCTATACGGTCGCGGCGCATGGGACCGACTGGATCGACTTCGACATCTTCCGTCATGCTGGCAGCCCAACCTGCATGGGGGCCGAAGCCGGTCCCGTCGGGCACCCGGTCGGCGTCCTCGGGCCAGGCGGCGGCTAGTGCCCCGCCGCGCAGAGGCTGTGGCTGTTTGGCGACGAGACGGCACTGCCTGCCATCGCGCGGATGCTGGATCTGACGCGGGCGCCCGTGCAGGTGGACCTGCGCTCTGCCGCCGGGGATCTGGGCCCCCTGGCCAAAAACCCCGCCGTCAGGCGCTGCGACGACCTGATTGTCGCGCTGAAGGCGGCCGAGGACTTCGACAGCGGCAATGTCCGGTTCGCCGCCACCACCGCCGAGGCGCGCGAGGCGCAGACCCTGCTGCTGCGCCGCAGGCTGCCGAAGACGCAGTTCACCGCCGCAGGCTATTGGGCCGGCCGCGTCGACTGAACGGCCGCCGGACGGTGCCTGAAGTGACGCTCAGTCGGTGACGCTGACCTTGTCCTGGTCAGCCGGGCTGACCGGCTGCGGATCGGGAACATAGCTCGGCAGCCAGGCCGACAGCTCCTTGAGGATGCGCGCCTGAAGGTCGCCGTCGCGATCCGCGACTTCGGCTTCCACGGGCAGGATGTCGTTCGCGATCAGGGTCTTGCCGAAATCTGTCAGGGCCGCCCGGCCCCTGACGCTGTTGTGGCGCTTGAAGCGGGCCTTGAAGATGGCGCGCCCGTCATCATCAAAAAGCGACCACGCCAGCTGCGCCATCACTTCGGTCTCGACCTCGGGTCGGGCGGCGATCATGGCGTGCAGCGCGCGCACGGAAAGGCGCGTGGCATCGTCGATCGTGTCGACAGGGCCGCCGTCCTCGATCTGCGACACGGTCTGCTTGACGGCGTCTTTCAGCAGGGGTGCGGGATCGGCATCGATTTTGCCGAGGGCATGCAGCTTTCGCGCCGTGATCCTGTTCCTGGCGGCCAGCGCCCGGAGGTGGTCGGGGGTCATGTCCGCAGGCCTCTCGGAGCAGAGCGCCATGAAATCGCTGACCAGGACCGAAGGCGGTGTCACCTCGGCGTGCTGAGGAATCGGCTCATCGGGATCGATGTTGCGGATCAGGCGACGCAGGCTGGGCGCCCGAAGGTCGCGGTTGGCGAAGAAGTCGTCCTCCAGCGCCCTGGCCGCGATCAGGGACAGATAGCCGATATGGGTCGGCAGCCGGGGCACGCGCCGGTTCCGCTGCCGAATGTCTTCGGCCTCGCGGAGGGCACCGTCCTCGGACAGATCGAAATAGTGGCCCTTCATCTTGTGCAGCAGGATCGACGCGATTGCCTGGTCATGCCGGTGGTCGGCGAACTCCGGATAGGGCTGGCCCAGCTCGTCCGGCTGATCCGTCAGCATGCGCGGATCTCGCGCAAGTTCCAGCCAGGTTTCGAGGAACTCGAAGGCATCAGCCGACGGCATGAACAGTGCGGGGCAGGCGTTGATCTGCGGCGCCAGGCGCATCTCCCTTGTATCCGCGTCGCCAAGGATGAAGCAGTCGCGCTTTGTGTACTGCCCCTGGACCAGCCAGGTCAGCCGGCTCCCGAGGATGAAGCGCTTGGGCATCATGGCCGTCAACTCGGCCGCCGCATGCGGGAAGGACGGGAACGGGTGGAATGACCCGGCCTTGTACCGCCCCGCATCGTTGTAGATGACGATGTCGTCCTGTTCGACCTGCCGCAGCTTTTCAAGGATGATGTAGGGCTTCCAAAGCCAGTAGCCCGCGCCCCTCGGCTGTTCAAGGATGGCGCTGTTCTGGGCCCAGAAGGGTGTCTCGCGCAGCATCGTCTCGGTATAGTGGGTCGCCGTGTCGAAGCCTGCCGCCAACGCGCTTTTACAATAGTTTTCGGCATTCGTCGCAAAGGGCTCGACGCCGTTGCTGTAGACGATGAAGTGGGACTTGCCGATGCGGGAATTCGGATACACGACGGGGCCACCCTTGTTGCCTGGCGTTGTCATCTGCCCCGAGCCACAATCAGAACGCGAGGCCGCTAAGGAATTGCTAGTCCGGTCGGCCCTTTTGGGCAAGCATTCCGATGCGAAGGACGACCGGCCTTCACGCCTATGATCGCCCCTCTGCCGCGCCCAGGGCGTCTGCCGTCTGCTCGGCCAGCCGGATGCCGGCCTGGTTCATCGTCAGATAGGTATAGTCCGCGCCGGCATCACGGGCCTGCGCCTGCTGCGCCTCATACAGCGCATGCGTCACGATCGGCCCTTTGAAACCGCGACTGCGCAAGGCGCGCGCGGCGGTAACCTTGGCTTCGATGTCGTCGATGGCCAGGATCACCGCCTTCAACCGGCCGAGATCGCAGTTGCGCCAGAAATTATCGTCCTCGGCATCGGCGAAAGAGACGTTTCGCCCCGCCTCATGGTGCGACTGGACCTTGTAGACGTCGGCGTCCAGGCCAAGCGGTCGGAGGCCCTGCTGTTCGATCGACAGATAGGCCGCACCCCCCGTCCTGCCCATTCCGAAGATCAGCACGTCCGCGTCGCCAATGTCCTTGGGCTGTTCGTCGGGGTGGACGATGTTCCTTTCGAACTTCTGCAACGGGGGGCCAAAGCGGGCGAACAGCGGATGAGCCAGACGGTTGAGCGGCGCCGAGATCACGAAGGACAGCGCCATGGCCACCGCCAGCGGCACAAGGTATTCGGGCAGCACCCGCGCCGCGACGATCAGCCCGAACTCGGAATAGGCCGTCAGGCTGAGCGCGCTGAGAAACGCGCTGCGCGCCCGCAGCCTGAACATGATCAGCAGCGCAAAGAACAGCGCCCCTTTGAGCGCCAGCGCCGCGGCGGCCAGAAGGGCGAAGACCATCGCCGCGCCGTCAGGCAGACCGGTCAGCCCGATCTGCAAGAAGAAGCCGACCAGGAAGATCTCTTTCAGCGCCCACAGCGATCGTCCCAGTTCCTTGGCCCGTTTGTGCGTGGACAGCAGCACGCCCATGACCAGGGCGCCAATTTCGGGCGACAGCCCAAGCGCGCCGAACCCTGCGCCGCCGATGACCAGCGAAAGCATCATCCCCATCAGCACCAGCAGCTCATCGTTGCCGGCCAGGCTGAGAAGCCGGTGCAGGACCGGCCGCAGCAGTGGAAGCGCGACGATGGACAGCGCCCAGATGGTCGGCGTCTGCCCCGACCACGCTGCCAGAACGATCAGCGCGATGATGTCCTGCACGATCAGGATGCCGATGGCCGTGCGGCCGTGGAAGACGCCAAGCTCTCGTTTGCTTTCCAGAAGCTTCGCCGCCAGCACGGTCGATGAGAACGACAGCGCGATTGCCAGCAGAAGGGCTGTGTTCCAGTCGGTCGCCATGAAAAGCCCGAGGACCGGCGCAAGCAGCGCGACGGACAGGATGAAATGCAACAGCGCGCCGCCCAGCACCTGGGGCTGGGCAATCTGCTCAAGCCTCAGCTTCAGTCCGACGGTGAACAGAAGCATCAGCACGCCAAGGTGCGCGACGTGCTGAAGCGCCTCTCCGGTGTAATGCGGCAAGCCGAAGGTCGGCGTTAGAAGATTGATCCCGAAACCGGCCGCAAGAAAGCCCACCAGTGGCGGCAGCCCGATCTGGCGCGCGGCCAGCCCGAAGACCAGCGCAAAGCTGATTGTGACCACCTCGAACAAACCGCCTGCCCCCGTGCTGCTGCAAGTTCGTCCCAGCTTGCAGAGCCGGGACTGCCCTCGCAAGGCTCTTGCCGGTGCAGATTGCCGGGGAACATCTCTGGCCGGTGCCGGTTCATCGGCCTTGCACAACGTGTGGCCGCCCCCTCATCCGCGGCCCGCAGCGATGATCGAAAGGATTGATGACGATGACCGAGTTCGAACCCACGCGTCGGGCGCTTCTTGCCGGGGCGGCAATGGCGGGGGCCGCGACGGCCACCGGCACGGCCTTTGCCCAGAACAGCAGCGACAATGGCGGCGAGCCGTTGACGCGGCAGGCGGCAGATTTCCCGAAGCCGCCCTACCCCAGGCAACAGCAGCCCTGGCCGGGCCTTGCCCAGAAGATGGAGCCGCGCCCCGACCACGGCGAGGAAACGTATCAGGGCAACGGCAGGCTTCGCGGGATGCGGGCCCTGATCACCGGCGGCGACAGCGGCATCGGCCGGGCCACGGCCATCGCCTTCGCCAAGGAAGGGGCGGACGTCGCCATCGCCTACCTTCCCGAGGAAGAGCCCGACGCCCAGGACGTCAAGCGGGTGGTGGAAGGCCAGGGGCGGACATTCGCCGCGTTTCCGGGCGATCTTCGCGACCAGAGCTATACCAAGGGACTTCCCGAAAAGGTCGTGCAAGAGCTAGGGGGCCTGGACATCCTAGTGAACAACGCCGCCTATCAGCAATGGGTGCCCGGTCTGGAGGAGTTGTCGGACGAGCAGTTCGACCAGACGATGCAGACGAACCTTTATGCGATGTTCTGGCTGACGAAGGCCGCCCTGCCCCATCTGAACCCCGGAGCGTCGATCATCAACACGTCGAGCACCGTGGCCGCGGACGCGCCCGAAATCCTGATCGACTATTCGATGACGAAATCCGCGATCCTCAGCTTTACCCGGGCCATGGCCAAGCAGCTTGCATCCCGCGGCATCCGCGTAAACGCCGTGACGCCGGGCCCGATCTGGACGCCGCTGCAAGTTGCCGGCGGCCAGAAACCCGAGAATATCGTCCACTTTGGCGCGAACACGCCGGCAGGACGCGCCGGACAGCCGGTCGAACTCGCGCCACTTTACGTCGCCTTGGCTGATCCCGCCTTCAGCTACTCCACCGGCCAGGTCTTCGGAGCCACCGGCGGCAGCCCCCAACCCGCTGGCTGACCGGCATGCGCAATCGGTGTCGGCACGACGCCGATTGCCACGTGGTGAAGGCCAGTCGACCTGATATCGGGCACCAGGACGCACCCATGCACAAGCGTCCAGGCATCATGGCGCCACCCTGGCGAGATGTTCACCCTGCGGGCAGGTACTCGCATCGCCGCCCCCAAAGCGGACCCGTCCCGCACCAGAGGTCGATTGCGCAGGTCATCCGAAGCTTGCCGCGGGCCTTCGTCTCGAACGTTCGCGACACGGTGCTTCCGCGCATTATAAATTGAGGATGATGCGTTCCCGTGCCCGCCGCGGCCAGCCTTGGGATGAGCCGCTTCAAAAAGCAAAAAATAACAATGAGCGGCAGTTCAATTGAGATAATCACGGCCTTCTGAGCCGCCGAATACCGACTCCATCAGCTCTCTCAGCATTGTCCACGATCCGGTCAGTCCGTCAGCAACCTTCGACGTTTAGATTTAGCTTCCGAACTCACCGTCGACATTCGGGCCGGCCGGAATGTCGAAAACACAATGAGACAGGATTTTTCGAAAACGGGGTGGCGGGAACCGCAGCGACCGCGACGGCGTCAGATTTCCCGAAAGCCTGATCAATCAGGTGGGCGCCGGGTAACGTGACCAGGGTCACGACAGAGCCAGCACCCTCGGAAAACTTATAGGCCAGTGGAAAAATGGCCGTTCGCGAGAAGAGCAGAAGCCCGCCTGCACGAAACTTAGGAAGATCCGATCGGCGATTCAAGCCCGCATGTCCTGCCTGAACGCGACTGCCCTGACACGGATGTGCACCCTCCCCGGATCTTGACCCGGCATCGGTGCAAAGAAAAATGGCGGACGAGGAAACCATATTGGCGGGCCCGGTCGATCCATATGCGGCTGATACGAACTGGACCCGCGCCGCGATAGGGCATGTCGTAAGTATCCTTCGGCAACGGCAGCGTCCATCTGCGGCATGACGATTCCAGATGCCTGACGGCACTCGAAGACGAACGTCAACTCGACAAGCTGCTGGCCAGGCGGATATTGGACCTTGCGGTGATGAGCGAAGCCGCCTTGGCACCAGAATGCTGCCTGCACTTGAGGCGCAAGGCGTTCGAGGAGCTGTTGCCCCTGCGCGCGGCTTTCGAAACGCGGGCGCCCCGAAAGCCCTGGGTGGATCGCAAAATGGTGCGCGTCCGGATACGGCCTTCGCCTGCAGCGGTGCCCTTCGGTTGCATGCTCCTCGCGGACAAGCGCAGGTTCGGCTACCGGCGGATCAGGCGCGAGGGGCCGGGGATCAACTGCATCAACAGACCCTACCGAGAGCAACTCTAAACCATTCGCGAACGCAGGCTGGGCGATATGTGAACTCGCTCTGTGCAAACGACCGGGGTTCGTCTTCATCCGGTCACAATTGCCGTGGGGTCAGCGGCACGTCGCGCTCGGCCAGTGCCACTAAGGCCCACAGCCCCAAAGGCCGTCAGCCGTCAGGTCATCGCCGCCCTCGGCCCGCACCCTCAGGACCGCCGGATGCGCAGGAGACTCGCCGCCCCCGACCGCATCGCCCGTCACCTCAAGCGTTGCGGTACCGCCGGTGCCGGTGAACGAGGCGCCTTCAATGATGGCATCGAAGCCGCCTTGGGCACCGAGGATCATCGGCTGGTCAAGAGGCTTCACCACAGCCTGCGCCGGACTGTCCGAGGCGACATTCCCCGAGGCAAGGAGCAAGGTTCCGGCAGACGTCTCGAAGCTGCAGGACAATTCTCCGGCCAAGCCCGCATCTTCGATGTCAGCGGCTGACAGAGGCTGCAGCCCCCGCAGGGTCACTGTCATGTTCAGCTCGCCGCCGATCTGGACGGCACGCGTTTCTTTGTCCATCACGCATATCATGCTGGCGGCTTGATCATCGGCCGTTCGGCCCGTGACGACGGCCATGCCATAGCTTTCGCTGCCGAAGGGATCGACGAGCGCCGATGCGCCGGCCAGCCTGTCCCCCACGGCAGCAAGGCAGGCGTCCCGGACCTCGGCGGCGAAGGCGGACCAGGCATCGTCGCTGGACCCGAAAGCGGGGCCGGCAACAAGAAGGGCGGCGGCAAGAGGCTTGAGCATTCACATGTTCCTTGCTTGTCGAATGGGAACCGACACCCCGGCATACTGCCCATGGGACGTGCGGCATGACAACATCATCGTAAGCCCGTCGCTTTCGCCCATCCATGGTCGAGAGGATCTCATCCCGGACAGTGACCGCTGGCCGTGGCATATGATGTGGCAAGCTGGCGCAGACCATGGCCGACGGTGGAAGGACCGGCATCGCGTCGCCGCGCGTCGGGACCGGCACCCGGAAAATTCTCTTCCTTTCACCAGCCGCTGCTGCTTTGATCCGGCTTCGACAAACGCGCGTCGCCTGGTGATCCATTTAAAGGCCCGCAGCGCCTTTCTCATCCGGCTGGAAGTAGTTTGGGCGTTCATGTGTCAGCCTGGCGCCGAGGAGGATCGACTGCGACAGGTGAAGGCGCATCGCGTCGGCTGCCGCGTCTGGGTCGCCGGCCGCGATGGCGGACGTGATCCGGCGGTGGTCGTCCAGGATCTGGTGCATCTTCTCGGGCTGCATCAGGTGCAGGGCGCGCAGGCGATCGATGTGAATGCTCTCCCGGCGGATGACCCTGTGCACGGCATCAAGGTCGGCGGCGCGGAAGAGGGCGGCGTGGAACGCCAGATCCAGCCGGGAAAAGGCCGGCATGTCGCCGCGGGCCGCCTCGTCCGACTGCGCCTGAATAAGGGCGCTGAGTTCCGAGGCGATCTCGGCGGGGGCGGACGATGCCACGCGGGTGGCAGCCTCTATCTCCATGGCGCTGCGAAGGACGTGGATCTGGCGGGCGTGGTGCAGGTTGATTCGGGTCACCATGGTGCGCGACTGCGGCATGATCTGGACCAGGCCTTCGTCGCGCAGGCTCAGCAGGGCGTCGCGAAGCGGCGTCGAGCTGGTCTCATATTGCGCCGTCAGGTCAGCACGCGACAGGGTCGATCCTGGGGGCAGGTCCAGCGACAGGATGCGCCGACGCAGGTCGTCAGCAATGTCGTGACCGGCCTGCCTCATGCGCGTGCCCTGGCGGCAGGCGCCTCGTCGTTGAGGAACATCTCGGGACGCTCTCTCAGGTGACGGTCGAGAAACTCGAGCGAGCCTGCGATGTGTTCGCGCAGAAGCCGGGACGCCACATCGGCCCGCCCTTCGGCAAGGGCATCAAGGATCTGTCCGTGCTGCTTCAGCGGCACGTCGACGCTGCCGCGGGCGTTGCCCTGGATGAACCGGATGCGGTCCAGATGCCCCTTGCGGGCGTGGATCACCGACCAGATCTCGGGAAGATCTGCGGCGGCAAACAAGGCCTCGTGGAAGCTGTCGTCCAGCAGGATGAACTCGGCTTGGCTGTTGCGAGCGGCGGCGATCTTCTGCGCGGTCAGGATCTCTCGCGCGCGGGTCAGGTCCGGGGCCGGACCGTTGGCCAGCCGCTCGATCACCGGCACCTCCAGGTTGGCGCGCAGGAAATGCGCCAGGCGCACGGCGCGCGGCGAGATCCCTGCGACGAAGGTGCCGTGCTGGGGGGCCACCGTCACCATGCCATGTTCCGCCAACCGCAGCAGCGCCTCGCGCAGCGGCGTGCGGCTGACGCCGAAGCGATCGCACAGCTCCCTCTCCTGCACCGGATGGCCGGGGGCGAGTTCGAGCGTCACGATCAGGTGGCGAAGTTCGTCATGAACGATATCCGCCCTGGACCGCCTGCGCATGTTCCACGTCCTTGTCTGTCAACCCATGGTCAGGAAGTGCCAGTTGGCCGCCTGCCCCGCAACCAAGAAACCGGTTGCCCTATGCTTGCAAATATACTAGTGCGTCAAACGAGGAAAGAGCGAGATGCCCTAGGGAGGACATGGAATGACGTTCAAGACACTGACTGCGCTGTCCGCAATCGCGACCTGCTTCATCGGCACCGCGGCGATGGCCCAGACCGACTGGCCGCAGCGCACGATCAACGTGATCATCGGCGCCAGCCCCGGCGGCGACACCGACTTCAATGCCCGCACGATGGCGCGTTACTTCGAGGAGATCACCGGCGTCGGCATGGTCATCACCAACATGCCCGGCGGCGGCGCAACGATCGCCACCTCGGCGGTGCGCCAGGCTGATCCCGACGGATACACGATGCTGTTCGGGCACACCGGCCACCTGATCGTCGCCGAAGTGTCGGGCCTGGCCGACTATGGCATCGACGACTTCGAGATCTGCTGCGTGCCGGCCATCGACCAGGGCGCCGTCCTGGTGGCCAGCGCCAGCTCGGGCCTGACCTCGGTCGAGGACCTGCAGGCGGCCGAGCCCGGCAGCATCACCTTCGGGACCGAGTTCGGCGGGTATTCGCACCTGCAGGGCCTGATCTTCCAAGAGGAAGCCGGCGTCGAGATGAACATCGTCGACACCGGTTCGGCTGCCGAGAAGATCGCCTCGCTTCTGGGCGGGCGGATCGACGTCGCCGGTATCGCCTATGGTGCCGTTCAGGACTATGTCGACGGTGGCCAGATGGTCGTGCTGGGCCAGCCCAACGACGAACCCAACCCGCTCCTGGGCGACATCCCGACCTTCAAGGAGCAGGGCGTCGACTTCGTGATGAACAACCCCTACATCATCGCGTTCCCCGAAGGCACGGATCAGGCCATCGTCGACAAGATGGGCGAGATCATGCAGCAGATCACCGAGATCCCCGGCTATGCCGAAGATCTGGAGCAAGGCTTCAAGCAGCCCGTCGCGTTCATGCCCAAGGAACAGGCTGTCGGGCGTCTGAACGAGATCCGCGACACCTACATGCCCTACAGCGACGCGCTTCAGGCCTCGCGCTAAGAGGCATCGGTCCGGCGTCCACCATCGCCGGACCACCCCAGCCATTTCAGCAAGGGAGGGCTGCAGGATGCGGCTCAAGGACGTGATCGTCGGTGCCGTCATGGCCGGCGCCGGAATCGCTTATCTGCGCATGGCGGCAGCGCTTCCCGAACGTGACGGCGTCGACGCTGGAACCGTGCCGGGCATCCTCGCGTGGATGATGATCGCCCTCGGCCTGATCGAGCTGGTGGGCGCGCTGCGCCGTCCCCCCGCATCCGAGGCCGAGACGCGGGCCGCCACCAGCGGCGTTGTGACCGTCGGGCTGACGCTGCTGCTTATCGCAGGCTTCATCGCGGCACTGCGGCCCCTGGGCTTCCCGATCGCGACGGCCATCTACCTGTTCCTGCAGTTCCTGGTGTTGACGCCGCAATCAACCACGCGATCGGTGCCACTCTATGCGGGTCTGGCGGTCGCCTCGTCCGTGCTCATCTTCGCCACCTTCCGTTATGCCTTCGACCTTCTGCTGCCCGCCGGGCCGCTGGTCGCGTGGCTGAACTGAAAGCAGATCCATGTTCGACCTTCTGATCCAGGGTTTCGCGGCCGTCCTGTCGCTGAAGATCTTCCTGCTGATGACCGTGGGTGTCGCGGTCGGCATCGTCTTCGGTGCCGTTCCGGGCCTGACCGCCGTCATGGCCATCGCGCTGTGCCTGCCGATGACGTACGGACTTGGCCCCGCAGCGGGCATCAGCCTGCTGATCGCGCTGTTCGTCGGCGCGACTTCGGGCGGCCTCATCTCGGCCATCCTGCTGAAAATTCCCGGCACCCCGTCCTCCATCGCGACCACATTCGACGGTGGCCCGATGATGGAGAAGGGCGAGGGCGCCAAGGCGCTTGGCGTCGGCATCGTGTTCTCGTTCCTGGGCACCATCGCCTCGATCGCCGCGCTGGCTTTCATCGCACCGTCGCTGGCGAAGGTCGCGCTGTCCTTTGGCCCGCATGAATATTTCGCCATCGCGGTGTTTTCGCTGACGCTGATCGCGACGTTGTCATCGGGGTCGATGGCCAAGGGTATCTTCGCGGGCGTTCTGGGCTTTGCCGTGTCCACCGTGGGCATCGCGCCGGTCGATGCGACGGCGCGCTTCACCTTCGGCAATGTCGAATTGAACGCGGGCTTTTCCATCCTGACCGTGCTGGTCGGCATGTTCGCCGTGGCCGAGGTCATCAAGGTGGCCGAATCCGCGCGCCACCCGATCGACGGCGGCGCCGCCCCGCTGCCCGTCAAGATCAAGGGCTTCGGATTTTCCATGGCCGAGTTCCTGGGCCAGATTCCGAACGCGATCCGCAGCGCGCTGATCGGCATCGGCATCGGCATCCTGCCGGGTATCGGCGCTGGCACGTCGAACATCATCGCCTATATTGCCGCCAAGAAGCGTTCGAAGACGCCCGAGGAATTCGGCAAGGGCACCATCGAGGGCGTCGTCGCGTCGGAAACCGCCAACAACGCCGGCATCGGCGGCGCGATGATCCCGCTGCTGACGCTTGGCATCCCCGGCGACGCGGTCACCGCGATCATGCTGGGCGGCCTGATGATCCACGGCATCCAGCCGGGCCCGATGCTGTTCATCACGCAGGCGCCGCTGGTCTATACCATCTTCGCGGCCCTGATCGTGTCGGCCGTGCTGATGCTGGTGCTGGAGTTCTGGGGCCTGCGGATCTTCATCAAGCTGCTGGCGATCCCCAAGCACATCCTGCTGCCGGTGATCCTGGTGCTGTGCGCCGTGGGGGCGTTCGGGCTGGCCAGCCGCATCTTCGACATCTGGACGATCCTGGGCTTCGGCGTGCTGGGCTATGCCTTCGTCAAGGCGGGCATCCCGACCGCGCCCTTCATCATCGGGTTCATCCTGGGTCCGATGGCCGAAACCAGCCTGCGCCGCGGCCTTCAGCTGTCGCGCGGCGACTGGACCGGGTTCGTGACCAACCCGATCTCGGGGACGTTCCTTGCGCTGGCCGTGGTGTCGATCGCCTGGCAGATGTGGGGGGAATATCGGGCCTCTCGCGGGCCGGTCGCGGCCAATCCCCTGAAGCTCGGCGGCGAGGAATGATCCCCGCCACCCTCTCCGAAATGCAGACCCGAGGCTGACATGACCACCACCAAGAAACCCGCCGATCTGCGCAGCGCCCGCTGGTTCGCGCCCGACGACCTGCGCAGCTTCGGCCACCGTTCGCGCATGATGCAGCTGGGCTATTCCGAGGCCGACTTCATGGGCCGCCCCATCATCGGCATCCTGAACACCTGGTCCGAGCTGAACAGCTGCCATTC
This sequence comes from Pseudomonadota bacterium, assembly GCA_036338635.1. GTDB lineage: Bacteria > Pseudomonadota > Alphaproteobacteria > Rhodobacterales > Rhodobacteraceae > Paracoccus. The sequence goes on from JAYZBS010000137.1 coordinate 12,172, forward strand.
GCATTTCCGCGAACGCGCCGCAGACGTGAAGCGGGGCGTGCTGCAGGCCGGCGGCTTCCCGGTCGAGCTGCCGTCGCTGTCGGTCGACGAAAGCTTCACCAAGCCCACGTCGATGCTCTATCGCAACCTCCTGGCGATCGAGACCGAAGAACAGATCCGCTCGCACCCGTTGGACGGGGTCGTGCTGATGGGCGGCTGCGACAAGACCACGCCGGGCCTCGTGATGGGCGCGCTGACCGCAGGCGTGCCGATGATCTATCTGCCCGCCGGGCCGATGCTGCGGGGCAACTATGCCGGGCAGAAGCTGGGGTCGGGGTCGGACGCCTGGAAATACTGGGACGAACGCCGCGCCGGCAACATCACCGACGAACAGTGGCAGGGCCTTCAGGGCGGCATCGCGCGTTCCGCCGGCGTCTGCATGACGATGGGCACGGCCAGCACCATGACCGCCATCACCGACGCGATGGGGCTGACGCTGCCCGGCGCATCCTCGGTGCCTGCGGTGGACAGCGGGCACCAGCGCATGGCCGCGGATTGCGGCCGCCGCATCGTGGACATGGTTTGGGAAGACCTGACCCCCGACCGCATCGTGACCGAGGCCGCCGTCCGCAATGCCGCCATTGTCGCGATGGCCACCGGCTGTTCTACCAACGCCGTCGTCCACCTGATCGCCATGGCCCGCCGCGCGGGCGTGGACCTGACGCTGGATGATCTTGACGCGCTTGGCCGCACAACGCCGCTGGTTGCCAACGTCCGCCCGTCGGGCAAGGACTACCTGATGGAGGACTTCTTCTATGCAGGTGGCCTTCGCGCGCTGATGAAGCAGATCGAGGACCGTCTGGACCTGACCGCCATGACCGTCACCGGAAGGACCATGGGCGAGAATCTGGAAGGCGCGGTCGTCCACAACGACGATGTGATCCGACCGCTGTCGAACCCGGTCTATCGCGAAGGCTCGCTGGCGGTGCTTCGGGGCAACCTCTGCCCCGACGGCGCGGTCATCAAGCCCGCCGCCTGCGATCCGAAGTACCACGTCCACGAAGGCCCGGCGCTGGTCTTCGACAGCTACCCGGAGATGAAGGCCGCCGTCGACGACGAGAACCTGGAGGTCACGCCAGACACAGTGATGGTGCTGCGCAACGCTGGCCCCCTGGGCGGTCCGGGCTTCCCCGAATGGGGCATGCTGCCGATCCCGAAGGCACTGATCAAGCAGGGCCACCGCGACATGCTGCGGATTTCCGATGCGCGGATGTCGGGCACCTCCTACGGCGCCTGCGTCCTGCATGTCGCGCCCGAAAGCTATGTCGGCGGGCCGCTGGCGCTTTTGAAGACCGGCGACATCGTGCGGATGGACCTGCCTGCGCGGCGCCTGGACATGCTGGTCGACGAGGCCGAGCTGGAAGCCCGCCGCGCCGCCTGGCAGGCGCCCGATCCCCGGTTCGAAAGGGGCTGGGGCTGGATGTTCTCCAAGCATGTCACGCAGGCCGACAAGGGCTGCGACTTCGACTATCTTGAGCGTGGCTTCGGCCCCGCCGCCGGCGAACCGGAGATCTTCTGATGCTGTCGCTGGATCAGGCCCTGACGGGCATCTCGGGCATCCTGGTGACGCCCTATGACGACAAGGGCGACATCGCCCCCGCGCGCCTCGCGCCGATCCTGGATCGGGCGCTGGCGGCGGGGCTGCACATGCCGGTCGTGAACGGCAACACGGGCGAATTCTATGCCCTGACCACTGACGAGGCGTGCACCATGGTGCAGGAGGTGGCAGGCCTTCTGGCCGGTCGCGCGCCTCTGCTGGCGGGTGTCGGGCGTGGTCTTCGCGATGCACAGCGGCTGGCGCGCGCCTCAGCCGATGCCGGGGCGACCGCGCTGATGGTGCACCAGCCGCCGGACCCCTTCGTCGCCCCTCGCGGCGTGGTGGATTACCTGCGCGCCGTGTCGGATGCCGCTGGCGGTCTGCCGATGATGATCTACCTGAGAAACGACGCCATCGGCACCAAGGCCATCGCCGATCTTTGTGCCGTGCCCGGCGTGCGCGGGGTCAAGTGGGCCACCCCCAACCCGCAAAAGCTGGCCGAGGCCAAGGCCGCCTGCGATCCCTCGATCGTCTGGGTGGGCGGTTTGGCCGAGGTCTGGGCGCCGACCTTCTATGCTGTCGGCGCGCGGGGGTTCACCTCGGGGCTGATCAACGTCTGGCCCGAGCATTCCGTCGCCATCCATGCCGCGCTGGAGGCCGGCGACTATGGCAAGGCCAATGCCCTGATCGACCGCATGCGCGTCTTCGAGGACATCCGCGCGCAAGAGATGAACGGGACGAACGTCACCGGCGTCAAGGCCGCGCTGATCGCGCAGGGGCTGGACTGCGGGCCGACACGCCCGCCGTCCGCCTGGCCGCTGACGGCGCCGCAGCAATCCGACCTGGACCGCTTCATGGCCGCGAACGGCCTTATCTGAGGAACATATTCATGAGCGACTACATTTTGTCGAGCGAGACCCGGGAAAAGCTGAAGAAGGTGTCCACCGCCTCGGTCGCGACGGCGCTGTTCAAACGCGGGCTGCGCAACCAGTTCGTCCAGGGCGTCCGGCCGGTGGAAAAGAAGCCCGTCACGATGGTCGGCCAGGCCTTCACCTTGCGCTACATCCCGGCCCGAGAGGACCGCAACCCGTTGACCGTGTTCCGCAACCGCGACCACAAGCAACGCGTCGCCGTCGAGACCTGTCCCGAGGGTCATGTGCTGGTCATGGACGCCCGCAAGGACAGTCGCGCGGCGACCGCAGGCTCGATCCTGATCACGCGGCTGGCGCTGCGCGGTGCGGCGGGCGTGGTGTCGGACGGCGGTGTGCGCGACGCGGCGGGCATCGGCGCACTGGACATGCCCGCCTATTTCGCGTGTTCTTCGGCGCCGACCAACCTGACGCTGCACGAGGCGATCGAGATCAACGTACCCATCAGCTGCGGCGATGCGCCGGTCTTTCCCGGCGACGTGATGCTGGGCGACGGCGACGGGGTCATGGTGATCCCCGCGCATCTGGCGGACGACATCGCCGACGAATGCACCGGCATGGAGTCTTATGAAGATTTCGTGCTGGAGCAGGTGCAGGCAGGCGCCGGCATCATCGGCCTCTACCCGGCGACGGATGAGGAAAATCTGACGAAATACGCCGAATGGCGTGAACGGACAGGACGCTGACATGACCCATATCCCCCATGGCGACCACCTGATCGCAGGCGAGAAGATCCGGACCGAGGGTCGTTTCTCCTCGGCCCCCGCGACGGGGCAGGCACATGAGTTCTCGGTCGGCAACCCGGACTTGGTGGCGCAGGCCTGCGCGGCCGCAGATGCCGCCTTCGAAGGCTTCGCCGCCACCACGCGGGAAGACCGCGCGGCTTTGCTGGAGGCGATCGCCGAGGAAATCGACGCCCGCGGCGATGCCATCACCGAGGTCGGCAGCGCCGAGACCGGCCTGCCCCAGGCGCGCCTGCAGGGCGAGCGTGGCCGCACGACCGGCCAGCTGCGCCTTTTCGCGGACCACATTCGCAAGGGCGATTACCTCGACCGCCGCCACGACAAGGCGCTGCCCGACCGCCAGCCGCTGCCGCGCCCCGAGCTGCGGATGATGCAGCGCCCGATCGGCCCCGTCGCCGTCTTCGGCGCGTCGAACTTTCCGCTGGCATTTTCTGTTGCAGGCGGCGACACCGCGGCCGCGCTGGCCGCCGGCTGCCCGGTCGTTGTCAAAGGCCACAGCGCCCATCCCGGCACCGGAGAGATCGTTGGCGACGCCATCGTCGCGGCGATCAAGCGGCTCGGCATGGATCCGCGCATCTTCAGCCTGGTCCAGGGCGGCAAGCGAGACGTGGGCGAGGCGCTGGTCACCGATCCGCGCATCAAGGCCGTGGGCTTCACTGGTTCGCTTGGCGGGGGCCGCGCGCTCTACAACCTCTGCGCCAACCGGCCCGAGCCGATCCCCTTCTTCGGCGAGCTGGGCAGCGTGAACCCGATGTTCGTCCTGCCTGCCGCCGCCGGCGCGCGTGGCGACGCCATCGGCCAGGGCTGGGCCGCCAGCCTGACCATGGGCGCGGGCCAGTTCTGCACCAATCCCGGCATCGCGGTGATCGTCGACGGTCCCGACGCCGATGCCTTCGCATCTGCCGCCAAGGAGGCGCTGTCGGCGGTCACCCCGCAGGTCATGCTGACTGACGGCATGGCCGACGCCTATCGTCAGGGCGCGGCTCGCGTCGGCGCCGGCAAGGGCGTGCGGTCGCTGGTGACGACGTCGTGCGAGGCGCGGAACGCCTCGCCCTATCTGTTCGAGGTGTCGGCCGCCGACTGGCTTGAGAACCACGAACTGTCCGAGGAGGTCTTCGGCCCCCTGGGCGTGATCGTCCGCGTCAAGGACGCCGCGCAGATGGAGGAGGTCGCCCGCAGCTTCGCCGGTCAGTTGACCGCCACGCTGCAGCTGGACGACGGCGACACCGAGCTAGGCCGCCGCCTGCTGCCGGTGCTGGAGCGGATGGCCGGCCGCGTCCTGGCCAACGGCTTCCCCACCGGCGTCGAGGTCGCCGACAGCATGGTCCATGGCGGGCCCTACCCCGCAAGCACCAACTTCGGCGCGACCTCGGTCGGCACCCTGTCGATCCGCCGCTTCCTTCGCCCGGTCTGCTATCAGAACCTCCCCGAGGCGCTGATCCCTGCCGACCTGAACGCCTGAACGGCCTCTTCGGATGAACTGCCAAGGGGTGCTCTCTGCCGAGAGCACCCCTCCGGCCCTTGCCGGGTCAGTCCGGCGGGACGACGATGCAGGCGGGGTCGATCCCTGCCCCGCCGGCATGGGCGATGATGTTGTCGGACCAGTGACGGACGATCCGGTGGAAGTTCTCTCGGCACCGTCCGCCGGAATGTGCCGACAGCACGGTGTTTGGCGCCGACAGCAGCGCGTTTTCAGGTGCGGGCGGCTCTTGCGAGAACGCGTCGATCGCCGCGCCACCCAGATGCCCGGATGACAGGGCGGCGGCCAGCGCGACCTCGTCCACGAGGCCGCCGCGCGCGGTGTTCACCAGGAATGCCCCTCTCGGCATCGCCGCCAGGCGGTCACGGTCCATCAGATGGCGGGTCGAAGGCGTCAAGGGAAGGTGCAGCGACAGCACGTCCGCCCAACTGACCAGCCGCTCAAGCTCCATATGGCCGGGGACCGCAGGGTCCGCCCCCGAACTTCGGGTATATGCGACGTCGCAGTCGAAGCCCGACAGCCGCCGCATGACCTGCCGTCCAATCGCGCCCAGGCCCACAAGCCCGACCCTGGCCCCGGTCAGGTCACGGCCGGTCGAATAGAGATCCGGTTCGGCCCAACCGCCGGCGCGGATCAGGGCGTCGGCCTGCGGAATTCGCCTGCGACAGGCCAGCATCAGACCGATGGTCAGGTCCGCGACGGACGGGGCGTTCAGCCCCGGACTGCGTGCCACGACGATCCCGCGGTGGTGGGCGGCCTTCAGCGGGATGCCGTCGGTCCCGGTGCCCCATTGGTGGATCAGCTTCAGGCGCGGCGCCGCGGCCAGCAGGTCAGGCTCCAGCGGGACGGAGCGGATGACGGCATACTCGGCGTCTGCCAAGGCGGCCGCACGGGTGTTGCTGCGGTTGTCCGGGGTGAAGACAAGCTGCAACCGGTCACCGATGATGTGACGCAGCTGGTCTTTCGTCGGCGCGTCGAACGCCTCCAGCAGGGCGACGACCGGCGCGCTCATTTGCGGTTGCCGATCAGGTCGCGCAGCATTTCCTCCTCCTCTCCGGTCAGGTCGACCAGCGGGGCGCGCATCCGGCCTGCCGGGATGCCGCGCAGGCGGACGCCCGCCTTGATCGCCGATACGGCATAGCCGGCCTTGCGGTCGCGGATCTTGGCGAACGGGTAATAGAATTCGGTCAGCAGTCGCTCGCAGGTGGCGTCGTCGCCGGTGCTGAACGCGCGGTGGAATTCGACCGCCGTCTCGGGCACGAAGTTGAACACCGCCGAGGAATAGGTCGGCATCCCCGCCCCGCGATAGGCCTGGGCGAACAATTCGTGCGTGGGCATGCCGCCAATATAGCTGAGCCGATCCCCCATTCGCAGCGTGACCCGGCGCACCATGTCGATGTCGCCGGTGCCGTCCTTGAAGCCGATCAGGTTCGGGCACTCGGCGCAGAGCCGTTCCAGCATGTCCGTGGTGACCCGCGCCTGGCCGCGGTTGTAGACGATCACCGCCATGTTGGTGGAGCGGCAGACGGCGCGGATGCGGTCGGCGATGCCGTCCAGTGGCGCCTCGGTTAGATAGTGCGGCAACAGCAGGATGCCGTCGCCGCCGGCGGCCTCGATCGCCTGCGCCAGATCGCAGGCCATGCGGGTGCCATAGCCACAGCCCGCGATCACCGGCCTGTGAGGATCGGCCTGCCGCGCCGTCCGCACCGTCTCGACGATCTCGGCCGGGGTCAGCGAGAACATCTCTCCGGTGCCGCCGGCGACGATCAGGCCAGCGATGGGATGGCCCGACAGCCAATCGAGGTGCTGCCGGAAGGCGCGCGGGTTGAAGGCGTCGTCGTCGTCGAAGGGCGTGACGGGGAACGACAGAAGCCCGGTCCGAATCGTGGACTGCAGGTCGGTGGGATCGATCATCTTCAGGGTCCTTTCGGGGTCTTGCGGCTGTCGGTCGGGTCAAGGCGTCGACGGCCGCGCAGGCAGCAGGAAGCAGGCCCGACCAGCGGGGCCGGTCGGAAGCATGGGATCGGGCAGGGGAAGGGCCTCAGGCGGCGGCGACGCGGGTCAGCAGCTTTTCACCCGCGAAATGCGCGGCCAGGTTCTGGACGACCAGCATGGCCATCGCATCGCGCGTCTCGACCGTTCCCGAGGCGTGATGGGGCGACAGGACGACGTTCGGCAGGCCGGTCAGCCGCGGGTCGGGCCGGGGTTCGTTCAGATAGACATCGAGGCCCGCATTCCCCAAGCCGCCCGAGGACAGCAGGTCGATCAGCGCCTCCTCGTCCACGACGGACCCGCGGGCGACGTTCACGAAGGTGCCCTGCGGCCCGAGCGCCGCCAGCACGTCCCGAGAGATGAGGCCCCTGGTGTCCGGCCCCCCGGCGACGGCCGCGACCAGGATGTCGCTGTCACGGGCCAGCTGGACCAGGTCGGGTTCGAAGCGCCAGCTCAGTTCCGGCTTGGGACGGCGGCCGCCATAGGCAATCTGGATGTTCGAGGCTTCGGCGCGGCGGGCGATGGCTTGGCCCACATGGCCCATCCCGACGATTCCCATCCGCTTGCCGGCAGTGCGGGATTGCAGCGGATACATGCCGCTGCGGCCCCATTCGCCCGATGCCGCATAGTCGTGGGCGCGCACCAGGTCGCGCCGGGCCGCCAGCGTCAGCAGCATCGCCATGTCGGCCACGTCGTCCAGAAGCGCTGGCGAGGAATTGGTCAGCGGAATCCCGCGATCCGCCAGGGCGCGGGTGTCGATGCTTTCGACCCCTGCCGAGACCGAGGCCACGATCTCGAGCTTGGGCAGCGCCGCGATGGTTTCCGCAGTGAGGGGCGTATGGCCGTTCGTCACCACCGCCCGGATGGCATTTCCCGTCCGGGCCAGCAGGTCCGCCTGCCCTTCGGCGTCCAGAAGGTCGTGACGGTGCAGGGTGTAGGCCTCTTCAAGACGGCTCATGGCCGGTTCGCGGATCTGGGTCATCACGAGGACGTCGGGTTTCATGCCATCATCTCCTGGCGTTGTCTGCGTCTTGCGGCCTGCACGTCGGGATCGGGGTCCAGCGACGCGGCCATCAGGTTTCGGGTATAGTCCTGGCGCGGGTTGTCGAAGATCTGCCTCACCGGGCCTTCCTCGACCACGCGGCCGGACTTCATGACCACCACGCTGTCGGCAAAGTCGCGGACGACGGGCAGGTCGTGGGCGATGAACAGATAGGCGATGTTCATCTCGCGCCCCAGTCGCGCCAGCAGCCGGATCACCTGCGCCTGCACCTGCACGTCCAGTGCCGATACGGCCTCGTCGCAGATGATCAGCCGCGGCTCCAGCGCCAGCGCGCGGGCGATCGCGATGCGTTGACGCTGCCCGCCCGAGAACTGGTGCGGATAGCGGCGGGCGTGGTCGGGCTCCAGGCCCACCTGCTCCAGCAGCTCGGCGACGCGGTCGCGCCAGCGGGCCTTGGGCAGGACGTCGGGGTGGATCACCCAGGCCTCCGAGATGATGTCGCGGACCGACATGCGGGGGTTCAGGCTCTGCGTCGGGTCCTGGAAAACCATCTGCACCTCTCGGCGGATCTCCAGCAGGCGGCGCTGCGGCATGGTGAACAGATCCTCGCCGTTCCACATGGCGGTGCCGCCGGTGGCGGGCTCCAGCCGCGTGATCAGCTTGGCGACGGTGGACTTGCCCGAGCCGCTTTCGCCCACCACCGCCACGCATTCGCCGGCGTGGATGTCCAGGTCGATACCGTGCAGGACCTTGACCTCGCCATAAGCCTTGGTGGCGCCGCGCATCTGCAGCAGGGGCGTGCGGCCGTCCGTGCTGTCGCTCATCCGGCCCTTGCCGGGGGCGGCGGCGATCAGCTTTTGCGTATAGGGGTGCTGCGGGGCGCCGTGGATCTGCGCAGGGGTGCCGGTCTCGACCACCTCGCCCTTGTTCATGACGATGCAGCGGTCGGCGATTTCCGCCACCACGCCCAGATCATGCGTGATGATCAGAAGGCCCATGCCGGTTTCACGCTGCAACTCCTCCAGCAGGGCCAGGATCTGCGCCTGCACGGTCACGTCCAGCGCGGTCGTGGGTTCGTCAGCGATCAGCACGTCCGGCTTCAGGGCCAGCGCCATGGCGATCATCACGCGCTGGCGCTGACCGCCCGAAAACTGGTGCGGATACTTGGCCGCGGCTTCGGTCGGATCGGACAGGCCGACCTTGCCAAGAAGCTCGACCGTCTTGGCCTTCGCCTCGGCGCGAGGGGTGCCGTGGATGACCATCGCCTCCTCGATCTGCCAGCCGACGGTCCAGACCGGGTTCAGGTGGCTGAGCGGGTCCTGAAAGATCATCGCAATCCGCGGGCCGTTGTTACTGCGCCGTTCCTTCGGCGTCATCTTCAGCAGGTCGCGGCCCTCAAACAGGATCTCGCCGCTGTCGATGCGCCCTGGCGGGATGTCGATCAGGTCCATCACCGCATTGGCCGAGACCGACTTGCCGGACCCGCTTTCGCCCAGGATGGCCAGCACCTCGCCACGCGCCAGGTGCCAGTTGACGTTGCGGACGGCACGGACCGGGCCGCGGGCGGTCTCAAAGGTGACCGACAAGTCGCGGACCTCGAGGATGGGATCAGGCATCGTTGCTCCTCCGCGTTTCCAGGCGCCAGTTCTGCTGCGGGTCCAGGGCCACGCGCAGCCAGTTCGACAGCAGGTTCAGCGACAGCGTGGTCAGGATGATCGCCAGGCCCGGCCAGAAGGACAGCCACCACGCGCTGGTCAGGTAGGGCCGGCCTTGGCTGACCATCAGGCCCCAGGTGATCTCGGGCGGCTGGATGCCGATGCCCAGGAACGAGAGCGAGCTTTCGGCCAGCATCACGAAGGCGAAATCCAACGTCGCGATGGTCAGAAGCGTCGGCAGCACCACGGGCAGGATGTGGCGCAGGACGATCCGCCGGCTGCTGGCGCCCATCACCAGGGCAGCCTGGACGAACATCCGTTCGCGGATCTCCAGCACCTCGGCGCGGGCGGTGCGCAGATAGACGGGAATGCGGGTGATCGCCAGCACCAGGATGATGTTGCCGACCGCCGGTTCCAGCATGAAGAGCACGATCACCGCCAGCAGAAGCGACGGGAAGGACATGATCACGTCCGCCAGCCGGGGGATGATCTGGGACATCCGCCCGCGGGAATAACCTGCGACCAGGCCCAGCCCTGTGCCGATGACGAAGGACGCCGCGACCGCGCCTGCCGCGACCATCAGCGTGTTGCGCGAAGCCACGATGATGCGGGCCAGAAGCGGCCGGCCCAGTTGGTCGCCGCCCAGCACGAAGGCCCAGCCACGGCTGAGGTCGAATGGCGGCGCATTGCGGCCACGCAGGTTCTGCCGGGTGGCCAGATCGCCCAGCAGCATCGGTCCCAGGATGGCGCAAAGGATCATGATGGCCAGGAAGACGGCCGCGACCAGCGCGGTCTTGTCGGCCACCAGCATCCGGCCATAGCGGACCAGCATCGGCGCATCCTCGGCCGAGGCCGAGACGTTGCGCGTGGCGGCGGTGTTCGGGGGGCTTTCGTGGGTCATGGCCATCTCAGTACCGGATGCGGGGGTCGAGCAGGGCATAGGCCAGGTCGATCAGCAGGTTCATGACGAAGATGGCGACGGCGGTCACCATGATGGCGGCCAGGATCACCGCGAAATCGCGCTGCAGGATCGAATCGATCATCAGCTTGCCGACGCCGGGAAAGCCGAAGATCGTCTCGACCACGACGGCGCCGTTCAGCATGCCCGCCGCCTGGTCGCCCATCACGGTGACCACGGGCAGCATGGCGTTGCGCAGCGCGTGGGTGAAGATGATCGGCCGGGGCGCCACGCCCTTGGCGCGGGCGGTCTTGACATAGGCCGAGCCGAGCGCGTTGATCATCGATCCGCGCACGACCTGCAGGATCAGCCCGAAGGGTCGGATGAACAGCACCGACACCGGCAGGATCCAGTGCCAGATCGAGCCCGTCCCCGAAGTCGGCAGCCAGCCGAACCCGACCGAAAAGATGACGATCGCGACGATGGCGATCCAGAAGTCCGGGGCCGATGCGCCGATCAGCGAGAAGAATGTCGCCACCCGGTCCAGCGGGCCGCCGACGTTGAAGGCTGCCAGCGACCCCAAGATCACCGCCGCGACCGTCACGAAGAACATCGTCACCAGCGCCAGGACCAGCGTCCACTGGAACGCCTGCAGGACGACCGCCAGCGCCGGTTCCGCGCTGCGCAGCGAGGTGCCGAAGTCCAGCCGCGCCATGTCGCCCAAATAGGCTGCGAACTGCAGCAGGATCGGCTCGTTCAGGCCGTTCAGTTCGCGGAAGTTGTCGCGGACCTCCTGGCTTGCGTCCAGCGGCAGGTAGAGGTCGGTCGGATCGCCGGTCAGCCGGCTGAGGAAGAAGACCGCGATCACCAGGAAGGCAAGCGAGATGGCACTCGCCACGGTGCGTCGCGCGATGAAACGGCCCATTGGATCGTCCTTCGGTTCGGGGAACGGTGCGGACCGGCGGCGGGCGCCGGTCCGGATGCGGCGATCAGTCGAACTTGATCTCGGCCAGTTCCAGTTCCGAATTGGTCGCGATGGAGGGGCGGAAGTCCAGCCGCTCGGCCACCCGGCTGAAGCCGACCATGTGGAACAGCAGCACGTCGGCGACCAGCTCCTCCTGCACCTTCTGGAAGGTCTGGCTCCACAGCTCGTTGCGCTCTTCTCCGGTGGCGGCGGTGGCGCTGGCGATCATGGCGTCCAGATCTTCGTTGCAGGTGCCGGACTGCAGGCCCCCGCAGGCGTATTTGAAATACATCGAGAAGACCGGATCGCCGCGGTTATTGTCGTGCATGGCGGCGACGATGCGCGGCTTGCCGTCATCTGGAAAGGGCTTCGAGTAGTAGTCCGTCCACTGCGCCACGTCCATCATCTGGAGATCGACATTGAAGCCCACATCCTCGAACATCTGGGTCAGCGCCTCCATGACCTCGGTCACGTTGGCAAAGAGGCCCGTGCGGCCCACCAGCACGATCTCGGTATCGACGGGGACGCCATCGGCGCGCGCCTCCTCCAGAAGCTGGCGGGCCTGGTCGGGATCATAGGCCGGCGGGGTCAGAGCGTCGTTGGTTCCCGCCGTGGTCGGCACGACGATCTGGGTGGCAAGCTCGGTGTCGGCAGGCAACAGCGTGCCCAGGAACGCTTCGCGGTCGACGGCCAGGTTCAGCGCCTTGCGGACCCGCAGGTCGTCCAGCGGTGCGGTCATCGTGTCGATCCGTAGATAGGTCGTCTCAGAGTTCGGATAGGAGAAATCCGTCGCTTCGTTGGTGGCGTCGATCTCGCTGATCAGGGGGGCGATGTCGGCCTCTCCGGTCTGCACCATCGCGGCGCGCACCGCGTCGTCCGACCGGAAGAGATAGGTCGCGCGGGTGACCTCGGGCGTCTCTCCCCAGTAGTCGTCGCGGCGGTCCAGGATCAGGTTCTGGCCGACGTTCCATTCCGACAGGACATAGGGCCCGGTACCGACCGGGTCGCGGGTGTACTCGCCCGCCGGCGTTTCCTCGGGCACGATGGTCAGCGTGGACATCAGCAGCGGCAGGATCGGCTGCGCGGGGTCGGCGGTGATGGCGACGGTGTGGTCGTCGACCGCCTCGGCGGTGATGTCGAGGCCGCCGAAATACTTGGCGCCGGTTTCACAGATCAGCTGGTCAGAGGTCGTGCGGGCGATCGAATGGACGACATCGGCCGCAGTAAAGGCAGTTCCGTCGGAAAACGTCACACCCTCACGCAGATTGAAGGTCCAGGTGCCGTTTCCGCCCTCTTGCCATTCGGTCGCAAGACGGGGGGAGAGGCTGCCGTCGGCAGGGTTCAGTTCCGTCAGCGTCTCCGAGATGTTCTGCAGGATCACGCGGCCGATGTTGGACTGTGCCGCCATGCAGGGGTCGATCAGGTCCAGTTCTTCATTGAGGGCGATGGTGATGGCGCGGTCGTCCTGCGCCTGCGCGGCGCCTGCCGACAGGCCGATGCCGATGGCCGCGCAGCACAGCAGATGCCGGGTGACGGGCTTCGATCGTGATGCGATCGTCATGCGTTCTCCTCCCATGTGGTGACGGCATCTTTCGGCGCGTGGCGCGCGCAGCGGGCCGTCTTCAAGTGCTGCCGGTCGATGCCTCCCAGCCTCCGCAGCCATGTCAGGATTGTTCACTTCCGAGGTCTTGTGAACCAGGAAACTTATGCGCAGTGATGCGATCTGTGTATCAATCAAGCGCGTGGCGGTATCAGGGGGACGGGCTGATGCCCGGCGTTGCCGGGTCTGACCGGGCGGTGGCGCCGATCAGGACCGTTGCTGCCAGGATCAGCATCGCCCCGATCCAGACCGCCGCGCCGATCACCTCGCCGAAGAATACATAGGCCAGGCTCGCCACCAGCGGCAGGCGCAGGAAGTCCAACGGCGCGACCAGGGATGCGTCGGCCATCTGCAACGCGCGGGTGACAAGGGTCTGATTGGCGGCGCCGATCGCGCCCTGCAGCGCCAGAAGCGTCCAGACCTCGGCGCTGATCGGGCTCCAGAAGAAGGCCGCCGGGAGGGCGGCGACGGGCACCGTGACGATCAGGTTCCAGGCGACCAGAGTCGTCGCCGGGTCGCGGCGGCCCATGACCTTCAGCAGCAGCTGGATCGCCGCCGTCATCGCGGCCGAGGCCAGGGCCAGCAGAAGAAACGGGTTCGCCCCGCCCTGCCCCGCCGCGATGCCGGGACGCAGGATGACGATGATGCCGACAAAGCCCACGGCCACGGCCAGCAGGCGCAGCGGGTGCGGACGCTCGGCCAGGAAGATCCAGGCACCCACCATCACGAACAGGGGTGCGGCAAAGCCGATGGCGGTGACGGTGGCCAGCGGCGCGCCCGCCAGCGCCCCGAACAGCGCCACCAGCGATCCCAGCTTCAGGATCGCCCGCAGCAGGTGCAGGCCGCGCCAGTGGCTGTGCAGCATCGCGGGCCTGCGCAGGATCATCGGCAGGATCGCCAGCGCGCCGAACAGCGTCCGCGTGAAGCCCATCACGAAGGGATGCACCTCGGGCGACAGGACGCGGACGACGCAGGCGTCGACCGCGTTGATCAGCGCGACCAGCATCATCAGGCTGACGCTGGTCAGCGGTCGGCTATCGTTCATGCCGCCTCTTTCGTCGCAGTGGGTGGATCGACATTCCGGACCGGCCCGGCCTATCCTGAGCGCCGGCACAGGGGGGATCGGTATGGGCAGCCACCCGTTTGAATTGGGCCAGTTGCGAGCGTTCGTCGCCGTGGCCGAGGAATTGAACTTCCGCCGTGCGGCACAACGCCTGAACATGTCGCAACCGCCGCTGTCGCGCAACATCCGTCTTCTGGAGGATGCGATCGGCGTCCGCCTGTTCGACCGCACGAACCGCTCGGTCCGGCTGACAGCGGCGGGGGCGCGGTTCCTGAAGGACGCCGTCGACATCCTGCAGCGGGCCGAAAGCGCGGCGCTTCTGGCCCGCCGCGCCCAGAAGGGAGAGGCGGGCAGCGTCGTCCTGGGCTTCGTCCCCTCGGCTTCGGTCGAGATCATCCCGCGCATCGTCGCCCGCCTGTCCCGCACCATGTCCGAGGTCGAGATCCACATCCGCGAGATGATGACCTTCGAGCAGACCGAGGGGCTGCATGCCGGCACCCTTGACCTGGGCATCTTCCGTCTGACGGGACGGGGACCGGGGCTGCCGATGCGCCGCATCTGGTCGGAACCCTTCGTCCTGGCCGTCCCCCGCCACCATCGCCTGGCGACGAAGCCGGCGGTCGAACTGGCGGATCTGCATGGCGAAAGCTATGTGGGCTATTCAACCGAACGCGGCGGCTTCCTGCACGAGGTCGTGCAGGGTTTCCTGAACACGCGCGGTGTCACGCCCAACGTCGTGCTGACCATGGCGCAAAGCCACTCTGTCGTTCAGATCGTGAACGAGGGGCTTGGCGTTGCGCTGGTTCCCCGCGCCATGGCAATGATCGCCTCGGCCGACACGGTCATGCGGCGCGTGATCGACCTGCCCGACAGCTTCCGCTCGGACCTTTACCTCGCGACGGGGCCGTCGCGCATCCCGCTTCATGTGCAGCGCGTGGCCGAGATGGTCGAGGAGGAACTCTCCACCGACCGCCTCGACAGGATCGAGGGCGATCCCCTGCCGCGAATCTTCCTGCCGCCGGCGGGGGCATAGACCGGATCGGACGAAAAGATCATGCTTTTGCAGCCGTCGCCACGAACCGCCCTTGATCTGCGCCACGCCCTTCTCTAGATCCGCTCTTGCGGGACCGGGCCCCTCTGGCGTCATGATCGATTCGATTTGGCGCGATGTCGGACCGCATCGAGCGTGCTCGGTGCGACGGCGGCCTGACCCTCCCTCGCGTCCTGCACGATGGCATCATTCGCGAGGGCATCGTGGAATTCCTTCTCATCCTCTTTCTAGGCAAGCCGCTGTGGATGTGGCTTTTATTCATGGGCCTTGTCGTCGCGCTGCTGGTCTTCGACCTCGGCGTGCTGAACAAGGACGATCACGAGATCGGCATCGCTGAAAGCCTCAAGCTTTCGGCCATGTACATCACGCTTGGCCTGGCCTTTTCGGGCTTCATCTACTGGCAGATGGACGGCGAGGCGACGGCGCAGTACCTGACCGCCTTCATCGTCGAGAAGACGCTGGCGATGGACAACATCTTCGTCATCGCGCTGATCTTCAGCTTCTTCGCCATTCCGCGCCAGTATCAGCACCGCGTGCTGTTCTGGGGCATCCTGGGCGTGATCCTGCTGCGCGGCATCATGATCGGCCTGGGCGCGACCATCGTCGAGCACTATCACTGGGTGCTCTATATCTTCGCGGCATTCCTGATCTTCACCGGCATCAAGATGCTGTTTTCGGGCGACCAGCCGCATGACATGGCCGACAACAAGCTGCTGGCCTTCCTGCGCCGCCGGATGAGGGTCACCGACCAGCTGCATGGGCACGACTTCATCGTCAGGCAACCTGATCCCAGGACAGGCAAGGTGGTCCGCTTCGCGACGCCGCTGCTGCTGGCGCTGATCGTGATCGAGGTGGCGGACCTGGTCTTCGCGGTGGATTCGGTTCCAGCCGTCTTCACCATCACGACCGATCCCTACATCGTCTATACCTCGAACATCTTCGCGATCCTGGGTCTTCGCGCGCTCTACTTCGCGCTGGCGGCGATCCTGCACCGCTTCGCCTACCTGAAATACGCGCTGTCGATCCTGCTGGTCTTCATCGGGTCCAAGATCTTCATTGCCGACCTGATGGGGTGGGAGAAGTTCCCGCCAGCCTGGTCACTGGGGATCACCTTCACGATCCTGACCATTGGCGTGGTGGTCTCGCTCGCCAAGACCCGAGGCCAAACGCCCGAACCTCTCCAGTTTGGAGAGGCGCGGCACTGAAGGCCGCTGGTCTTTCCTGACCGAACCGGTGCGGGTGTTCCCGCACCGGTCGAGGCAATGGCGTCTGCACGTCGCGCAGAACCGGCACCGCGATTTCCATTGATCCGGCCGCGCGGTCCCGCCATGTCTGGGCGGGACGAAGGGGAAAGCCGATGCGTGTCCTGCTGATCGAAGACGAGGCCGATATCGCCGATGCGCTGGTGCGGTTCCTGCGCGCGCAGGGCCATGCAGTGGACCACGCGCCGGACCTGGACACTGCGCAGGCAGCGCTGCAGGTGGCCGCGTTCGACGCGATCCTGCTGGATCTTGCCCTGCCCGACGGATCGGGGCTGGCGCTGCTTCGCGACCAGCGCCAGCGCGGCAATCGCGTGCCGGTGATCATTGCCACCGCCCGCGACCAGGTCGCCGAACGCATCGAGGGGCTGGACGCCGGCGCGGACGACTATGTCGTCAAGCCCTATGACCTGGCCGAGATCGAGGCCCGGCTGCGCGCCCACGGCCGCCGCGCCTCGGGCGATCCGGCCACGGAAAGCCGCCTGGGGCCGCTGCGGGTGGACCGGGCCGGGGCACGGCTGTTTCGCAACGACACCGAGATCCGTCTGACCTCTCGGGAATGGGCGCTGTTCGACGCGCTGCTGTCGGCGCGGGGCCGGGTGCTGTCCAAGCAGGTGCTGGAGGATCGGCTCTATGCCTTCGACGACGCCATCGAGGGGAACGCGGTCGAGGTCTATGTCTCGCGCCTGCGGGGCAAGCTGGGGGCGGATGCCATCCAGACGCGGCGTGGATTGGGGTATCTGATTCCGTGACGCGGCCTTGGTCCCTGCGTGGTCGTCTGGTGCGCCGGGTGGTGCTGGGGGCCTGCGCTGCCTGGCTGGCGGGGGTCGCGCTCGCCGCTACTGTGATCTCTCACGAGATGTCCGAGCTGATGGATGACAGCCTTGAGGCATCGGCCCGCCTGTCGCTGTCGCTTTATCGTGGCGCGGGGCAGCTGGGTCCCCTGCCCCCCGGCGACAGCGCGATCCGCATCGTCGACGGGGGCGTGGCGGTCATCGACGCGCCCTGGGCGCCGGTCACTGCCGATGGCGGCCAGGACCTGCCCGGCTGGCGGGTCTTCCGGCTGGCCGACTCCGACAGCGACCTTGTGATCGAGGTCGGCCACACCAACGCCTGGCGGCGAGACGAGCTTCGCGAGAGCCTGGCCTGGCTGGTGGCGCTGATGCTGCCGGTGCTGCTGGCGGCGCCGGTGGCAATCCGCGGGGCGGTCGGATCGGCACTGCGTCCCGCGACGCGGTTCGCCGACGGCCTGCGCGGGCGGTCGGCGCAGGATCTGTCACCCGTCGCCGCCCCCGACCTGCCGGTCGAACTGGCCCCAATTCCGCAGGCGCTGAACAGCTATCTGGACACGATCCGCGCCCGGATCGAGGCCGAGCGCCAGTTCGCCACCAATGCCGCGCATGAATTGCGCACGCCCATCGCCGCCGCCTCGGGTCAGGCGCAGCTGATCGCCGCCGGGCTGGCAGACGATGCGGCGGCGGGGCGGCTGGCGGCCGCGCTCGGGCGCATGGGGCATCTGGTCGACCGCCTGCTGCAGCTGTCGCGGGCCGACGCCGGCGGGGCGGCCGCGGGCCGTTGCGATCTGGTGCGCATTGCGCGGATGGTGATCGACGATCTGGGCCACCCTGTGACCTTCGACGATGCCGAGATGACCACGGCATCGGTCCCTGTCGATCCCGACGCGCTGGCGCTGATCCTGCGCAACCTGCTGCGGAACGCCGCCGATCACGGGACCGGCGACCTGCGCCTGCGCCTGTCGCCGGTCCCGGGCCTGACCGTATCCAACCGCATCGCGCCGGGGGCCGCCTTCCAGCATGGCACGTTCGAGAAGTCGGCCAGATCGCAGGGGGCGGGACTGGGGCTTGCCATCGTCGCGCGCGTGGCCGCCGCGCAGGGCATCAAGGTGGATTACGCGATGGACCGGGACCGCGCCTCGGTCAGCCTGCGCTTTCCCGAGGCGGGCGATGCAGGATCAGCCGTCATAGCCGAATGACGGCTCCATCGCCTCCCAGCTTTCGTCCATGGCCCAGGCCGCGCTGAACGGCAGCGACACATGGCCATAGCGGAACGAGATCTGCGCCTCGGCCTGCGCTTCGGAGTGGCCCGTGTCCGCCAGGTAGAGGGCTGCCGCCAGTCCGGTCCGGTCGGACCCTGCCTTGCAGTGGATCAGGACGGGCTTCGGCAGGCTGTCCAGCAGCGAGATCAGCGCAGCCGCCCGGTCCGGCGACAGGACCTTGCTGTCGCGCATCGGGAAATCGGCATGCGCCAGGTTCAGACGCTCGGCGGTGGCGCGTTCCATGCGGTACCAGTCCGCGTCCGACGCCCCGCGCAGGTTCAGCACGCTGCGGATTCTGTGCGCGGCCGTCCAGGCGGTCAGCTGCGCCTCGGACGGTTGGGCCGAGCGATAGACCTGCCCCGCCACCACCGCATGCAGGTTGCCGCTGTGCTGCAGCCAAGCGGCCCATCCGCCGCCGGCCATGACCGGCAGGGCGGCCAGGGCCAGGATCGGCAGCGCGCATCGCCTCATCCCCGGTCCTTGTCTGACAGGGGCCGCTTGGTGCCGGTCAGCATCGACAGGACCAGGTTTTCATGGTGGCGCAGGCTCTCGACCAGCACGCCGGCGACATGCAGGCCCACCAGCACCAGGATGAGGGTCGCCAGGACCTCGTGCACCTCCTCCATGGCCGACGATCCCCAGAAGGCGTCCGTCGTCTGCAGCCAGCCGGTCAGGGCGGTGCCGGCGACCGTCAGCAGAAGCGCCGCGATCATCGCGCCGCCTGCCGGATTGTGGCCCAGATAGCGGCGTTCACGCCCTGCCGCCAGGTCACGCAGATGCGCCAGCACGGGGCGCGGTCCGCGGATGAAATCCGCGAACCGGGCGTGGCGGGGGCCGATCAGCCCCCAGATCACCCGCAGAGCCACCAGCCCCGCGATCACATAGCCCATGCCCTCGTGCAGGATCTTGGGCCCGTCGGCGGTCAGCCAGGTCCCCGCGATCAGAGCGACCAGCGACCAGTGGAACAGCCGCACGAACGGGTCCCAGACCTTGATGCGGTCATTCATCGGACCCTACGGCCTCGAAGGTGGCGGGGTCGAAGAAGATCTCGACCCGCTTGCCGTCCTGGTCATGGCCATAGACCTCATAGCAGCCGTCCTCGGTCTTGACGTTGCTGACGGTCCAGCCCTTGGCGGTCAGGTCGGCGGTCAGTTCCTCGACCGGGCGCCAGTCGGACTGCGGCACATCGCAACGGTCAGCCGCCAGGGCGGGAAAGGCCAGCGCGGCCATCATCAGGGCAAGAAGGGGGGTACGCATGGATATCTCCGTCATCGGTGTTTCGATGAGGGCAGGAATGCACCACGGACCTTGCAGCAAGCTTACGATCCCGTATGCGTCAGTGCGATCCTGAGGGGGCTCGTCATGCGGCGCCCAACTGACGGGCCGCTCCGGCCCCCTCCGCGCCGGGCCTGTAGTAGCGCGTGAACCAGTCGACGTAGCGCGCCAGCCCCTCCGCCAGCGGCGTGGCCGCGCGCGGGCCGATCAGGCGGTCCAGCAGCGAGGTGTCGGCCCAGGTCGCAGCCACGTCGCCCGGCTGCATCGGCAGCATCTGCAGCCGCGCCGTCCGACCCGTCGCCACCTGCAGCGCATCGATGAAGGCGATCAGGGACACCGGCGCGCCGTTGCCGATGTTGACCACCCGCCATGGCGCAACCGGCGACAGGCTGTCACCCGCGACGGGGATGGCGGGATGACGGGGAACCACGTCCATCAGCGCGCGGATCGCCTCGATCAGGTCGTCGACATAGGTGAAGTCGCGCCGCATCCGGCCGTGGTTGAACAGCGGGATGGGCCGATCCTGCAGCAGCGCCTGTGTGAACAGGAACGGCGCCATGTCTGGCCGCCCCCAGGGTCCAAAGACGGTGAAGAACCGCAGCATGGTGATCGGCAGGCCATAGAGCGCGGCGTAGGAATGGGCCATCCCCTCGGCCGCCTTCTTCGTGGCGGCATAGAAGGACATCGGCTGGTCGGTCGGATCGGTCTCGCGGTAGGGCATGGCGGGGCTGCCGCCATAGACCGAGCTGCTGGACGCCATGACCAGATGCGCGGGCGGATGCGCGCGGGCCGCCTGCAGCAGCTGGAACGTCCCCGACAGGTTCGACGCCAGGTAGGCGTCCGGCGCCTCGATCGAATGGCGCACGCCGGCCTGGGCGGCCAGATGCACCACCACGCGCGGCCGGTGCCGGGCCATGGCATCGGTCAGAAGGCCCGGCGTATCGATACCGCCGCGAAGGGGCAGATAGCCGGGAAACGCGGTCAGCCGGGCCTCTCGGGCGGCCTTCAGGGCGGGATCGTAGTAGGCGTTGTGATCGTCGACGCCGATGACGCGCCGGCCCTCGGACAGAAGCCGATGCGCCAGGTGATACCCGATGAACCCCGCGGCGCCGGTGACCAGGATGCTCATGCGGCACCGCGGGCGCTGGTGTCGCGCCGGGCAAGCTCCTGCGCCGCGGGCAGGCGGCGGCGGCGGATCAACCATGCCGCGCCCAGAAGATCGACGGCCCCGACCGCGGCCCTTTGCAGGGTGCCGTATTTCGACCGGCCCGAAAGCCGCGCGGCGTGGGTGACGGGAACGGTGACGACCTGCCAGCCCTCGCGCGCGACCATGGCGGGCATGAAGCGGTGGATATGGTCAAAATAGGGCAGCGCCAGATAGACGTCGCGGCGGAAGGCCTTCAGGCCGCAGCCGCTGTCGCTGACCCCGTCGCGCAGAAGGGCCCCCCGGATGCGGTTCGCCATGCGCGAGGCCATGCGCTTGGACCAACCGTCGCAGCGATCCATCCGTTGGCCCTGCACCAGCCCAAGCCGGTCCCGTCCCCCCGAGAATGCCCCGATCAGCAGCGGCAGGTTGCTGGCCGGGTTCTGGCCGTCGGCATCCAGGGTGGCGATCAGCGGACCCTTCGCAGCCAGCACACCGCTGCGGATTGCGGCCGACTGTCCGCAGGACCGGTCGTGGCAGATGACGCGCAGCTGCGGCAGGCGCATCTGCAGCGCAGCCAGCTCGGCGCGCGTGCCATCGGTCGAGCCGTCGTCCACGACGATGATCTCGTGCTTGCGGTCGGTGAGGATCGCGGCAATCTCGGACAGAAGCTTGGTGATGCTGCCGGCTTCGTCCCTGGCCGGAAGGATGACGGATATCTCGGGCGTCATGGGACGACCTCCTCTGATCGGAAAAGGGTGTAGGCGTCGCCGCGATAGGGCAGGCGCGCGACCGGCGTCATGCCGGGGACCGGCCCGCCCGACTGGTCCAGAAGGACGCCGTCGGGATGGGACCGGCGCCAGCCGGAAATCTGGTCAGGTGACAGGCGGGACACGGGATGGACCAGGCGGCCCGCGAAGTTCAGCTGCGCGTGATAGGTGCCGTCGGTCACCGCGATGCCCGCCCCGTCGTAAGGCGCCACCGCCTGCCCAAGCGCTGTCATGTCATAGCGCGCGAACAGCAGCGGGCTGAGCGCCAGGTGCAACCCGATCATCAGCGCCAGTGGCAGCGCGGCCAGCGCAACCGGCGCCGCGCGCAGCCTCAGGAAGGCAGCAGTGCCCGCCAGCAGGACCGCCCCACCCAGGGCCAGCGCCCAGAGCGGCAGGGGATCCTGAAGCCTCGCCAGCGCCGGGATCCGGCCGGTGGCCGCGGCAAGGCAGGCAACGCCCAAGCCCATCAGGGGCAGGGCCAGCCACAGGTCGCGCCGCGTCCAGCGTCGCCCGAACTGACCACCGGCCAGAAGCAGCGCGATCGCCGGCATCTCGGGCAGCAGGTAATGCGCCTGCTTGCCGCTGATCAGCGAGAACAGGGCCAGCGGGCCGATCAGCCAGATCAGCACCAGCCGCATGGCCGGCTGCGACCACAGGCGACCCGGCCGCAGTGCCGACAACCCCTGCGCCGTCCAGCCGAAGGGCCACAGCATGACCGGCATCAGCGCCAGGAAGAACCACCACGGTTTCTGATGCGCGAAGGACGCGACGATGCGACCGCTGCTCTGCCGCCACAGCACCTCGGCGCGATACTCGGGGCCGCCCAGGATCAGCGCCGGAACCAGCCACAGGCTCACCAGGCACAGCGCCACGGCCAGTGCCAGCCCCAGTCCGCGGAACCAGACGCGCCCATGCGGCCGGTCCGGCCCCGCCCAAAGCGGCATCGACAGCGCGACCGGCAGGACATGCAGCAGGATGACCGGACCCTTGGCATAGACCCCAAGCGCAATCGCAGCCCCCAGGGATAGCCACGTCCCGCGTTGTGGCCGGCGCGCTGCCGACCACAGGGCCAGCATCGCCCACAGCGTGGCCATGGTCAGCATGGCATCGAACATGGTCGTCGATCCGAACAGCAGCCAGACCGGCGACACGGCCAGGATCAGCGCCGCCGCCCCGGCTCGATCGGGCCTGTCCGGCCACAGCCGCAGCGCCAGCAGCCCCGTCAGGGCGACCGAGGCCGTGGCAAATCCCGGCCCGACCAGCCGCGCGGCGAAGGCGTCGACGCCCACGACCGCCCAGACCAGGTTGATCAGCCAGAACAGCAGCGGCGGCTTATGGCCATAGATCGCCCCGTTCAGGTGCGGAACCCAGGCACTTCCGCCGGTCCGCATCTCCCACGCGGCGGCGAGATAGCGGGTCTCGTCGACGGGCATCAGCGGGCGCAGCAGGATCAGCGTCAGCGCCGCCAGCGCGAACAGCAGCGTCGCAGCCAGGACGGACCTCAAGGCTTGACCGTCCTGCGGTGCCGGCTGATCAGCATCAGGTTGCGGACATAGACGACCAGGCCGAGCGACTGACCCAGAACGAAGACCGGGTCCTGCCGCCAGAGCGCATAGGCCAGCAGCGTGATCCCTCCTGCCAGCGAAAACCACCAGAATGCGTGGGGAACGACACTTTGCCGGACCCGTTCGCTGGCCAGCCACTGCACGACGAAGCGCGCGCTGAACAGCGCCTGCCCCAGAAAGCCGATGCCCAGCCAGATCGTCTGCGATGCCATGAATGCCGCCATCCCGTCCTTTTCGGCCGGGCTTGGCAGGTCAACCTTGCAGCAAGCTTACAATGCGCCTTGCGCCTATTTCAGCAGATCGAAGCGCAGCGCGACGGTCATGCCCGCGTCCGCCACGTCATAAGCGTCGATCGTCGAGCGACGGCGCTCGGCGAAGGCGCCGAGGTCGATCTTGCCCACCGGCGTCTCGGCCGAGATACGCGTGATCCGGTCATTGCGCGGTGTGCCGAAGATCCGGGCGCCGTCGGTCCGCGCCTGCGACAGGCCGAGCGTCACGGTCCGGCCTGCGACAGGGCCGGTCCAGCTGAGGGCCGCAAGGCTGCGCAGCGTGTTCTGCCCCTCGACGGGCTCTCCCACGGCAAGGTCCAGACCGAAGAGCCCCGCGCCCGTCAGCGACAGCGTCGACAACTGCAGCAGGTCCTTGCGATGGCTCCCGTGCCAGGACCGCACGACCGAGACCTGCGCCTCGTGATATCCCACCCGCGACTGGAACAGCCGCTTCAGACCTGCCTGGCCCATCAAGCCTGCCTCGGCATCCACGCCATCGTTGTCATAGAGCGCCGAAAGGCAGCCTTCGGCCCAGGTCCAGTCCCGCAGCGGCCGGTCGGCACAGATGCGCGCGCTGGCGGTCAGGCGGTGGAAGCCGTGGGTCGGCTCGGCCTCGGCCGTGGTCACATGGGAGAGACGCAGCCGAGCCGCACGGCCATAGGACAGGTTCCGCCAGCCCGCATGGCGCAGTCCCAGAAGGATGCCCGCCTTCGCCTGCGAATCCGTCGCCACGCGAAAGGGCAGGCCGCCGATGGTGATGCGATGGGATGGGATGCCGCCGTTGACGTTGCTGTCACGCCGCAGGACCGGGACCAGCGCCCGGCCCGCCGACAGCGGCTGCAGTCGCGGGCCGTCGGGGTCGTGCAGGAAACCCTGCAGCCTTAGCAGCGCCCCGCCCAGGGGGGAAACGCGCGCCTCGGTCCTGGTCAGGGCGAACAGCGCCAGGTCCGGTCGGCCCTGGTCGAGGGCCAGCCGGACATCCTGCGCCCGAAGGCCTGCTGGCAGCAGGCTCAGCAGCGCTGCCACCAGGGCCGGCGCGACAAGGCGCAGGCGGGCCTTCATCAGTCGCGGTCGCGGACGCCGCGGAAGACGAGGCCGACATTGCCGCCGGCGCTGGTTCCGGTGCCGGCCCCGGCCACGGCCTCGGCGCCCTGGCCCAGGAACTCGCCGCCGATCGCCGCGCCCACCGCGCCGGGGGCACCGGCCCCGCCGGTCAGGGTACCGCTTGCCGTCCCGGTGAAGCCCGAACCGGTGATGCGCCCGTTGCCGATCCGCAGTTCTCCGTCCAGTTCGCGCCCGTCGCGGGTGTTGAAGTCGTCCATCTCGCCCCGGATGGTACCGGCTCCGAAATCGGCGTCGAGCTCAAGATCACCGATCATCTGCGCGCTTTGCAGCGAATCGGGCGCACCGCCGAAGGCCAACCCGACGACGCCGTCGTATTCCGCCCGGCCGCGCGTGGGCATCGCCGCGGCCGAGGTGCGGGTCAGACGCTCGGTCTGGTCGATGATGCGGTCGGCGCGCGCCGCGTCATCGGCATATTCGGCGACCGGGTCCTCGCCGTCGCCGCCACCACCGCAGGCCGCCAGCGTCATCAGCGCGCCGATCGCAAGGGGTTTCATCATCGTGCTTCTCCTGTCGTTGCTTGTCGTCATGGCCCTGATCGCACGGTCCGCCTGACAGCGTCCTGACGGTGGCTGTCAGGCATCTGTCAGCGGCGGCGCCTTAAAAGGGGCTTCATGATGCACCTGTTCGCCTTCATCCTGGGCACGCTGCCCGCCATTGCCGGGGACATGCCGCCGCTTCAGACCGAGGATGGCCTGGACGCCGCCTTCGCACGCGCCGCCGTCCAGAGCGGTCGCATCTTGCCGCTGGAGCAGATCCTCGACATCCTGCGCGGCGCGGCGGCAGGCGAGATCATCGAGATTCAGCTGGAGCTGGAAGAGGGCGTCCTGGTCTATGAGTTCGACCTAATCGGACCGGACGGCCATGTCTTCGAGGTCGAGGTCGACGCCGCGACGGGCGCCGTCCTCGAGATCGAGGATGGTGCGGGCGACGAGGACGGGGACTGACGACAAGATGCGCTGCCTGATCGTCGAGGACGACGACAAGATCGCCGCCGACCTGACCGAGGCGCTGGCCCGCAGCGGCTTCCATGTCGAACGGCGCGCCGATGGCGAAGCCGCCTGGTTTGCCGGCGGGACCGAGGATTACGACCTTGTGGTGCTGGACCTGGGCCTGCCCCGCATGGACGGTCTCAGCGTTCTCAAGCGCTGGCGGGCCGAAGGGCTGGGCATGCCGGTCCTGATCCTGACCGCGCGCGGCAGCTGGATGGAGCGTGTCGAGGGGATCGACGCTGGCGCCGACGATTACCTGCCCAAGCCCTTCCACATGGAGGAGCTGGTCGCCCGCGCCCGCAGCCTGATCCGGCGCAGCACGGGCCATGCCAGCCCGCGCCTGACCATCGGCGCGCTGTCGCTGGACACCAACCGCCAAAGCGTCGCGGTCGGCGGAAGCCCGGTGCACCTGACACCGCTGGAATATCGGTTGGTCAGCTATCTCGCCCATGCCGCCGAGCGGCTGGTGACCCCGTCGGAGCTGCTGGAACACCTTTACGGCGACCAGGACTCGCGCGAAGCGAACGCGGTCGAGGCCGTGATCACGCGCCTGCGCCGCAAGCTGGGGCCGGGGATCATCGCGACGCGGCGCGGCTTTGGCTATTACCTGGAGCGGGGATAGATGGCGGGCTCGATCCGCTGGCGGCTGCAGGTCCTTTCGGCCATCGGGATCGCGGCGCTGCTGGCGGCCTTCGCCGCCGGGCTGGTCATCCTCTTCGACCGGCAGGTGACGCGCCTGGCCGTGAACGAACTCGAACACCGCGCCGCCGCGCTGGTCGCGGGGTTGGACCGCGCCGATCCGACCCGCGCGCCTGCCCCCGCAATCGGCGGCAACCCGCGCTATCTGCAGCCCTATTCGGGGCTTTATTGGCAGATCGAGGTGGCGGGGCAGATTTATCGCTCGGCATCGCTCTGGGATGCGAACCTGGCCTTGCCGAAAGCCGCGCCCGCCATGGGAGAGACCGCTCAATACGAGCTGCCGGGACCTGACGACCAGCGGCTTCTGGTCCTCGAACGCGGCCTCAGTATCGGCATGCCGCCGGTGCCGCTGCGGGTGACGGTCGCCGAAAGTCGCGCCAGCCTGGACGAGGCCGAGGCGCAGTTCGGCCGCGACATGCTGCCCTTCCTGCTGGCGCTTGGCGCGCTGATGCTGGTGGGGGTCGCGGCGCAGGTGACGGTCGGCCTGCGCCCCTTCGCGAGGGTGCGCCAGCAGATCGCCGCCGTGCAGACCGGCGCGCGGCCCCGGCTTGGACCCGGCCAGCCGTCCGAGGTGCGGCCGCTGGCGCAGGCGATCGATGCGCTGCTGGACGACCGCGACGATCGCATTGCCCGTGCGCGGACGCGTGCCGTCGATCTGGCGCATACGCTGAAGACCCCCCTGCAGGCCCTGATGGGCGAGGCGGGGCGCCTGCGCGCAGCGGGCCATGCCGGCGCGGCCGAAGCGATCGAGGACATCACCGCCATCGTGCGTGACAGGGTGGATGCCGAACTGGCCCGCGCGCGCATCGGCAGTGGCGGGCGGGCCGATGTGGCAGACGCGGCCCGGAAGGTCGCGCGCGTACTGGCCCGCACCGCGCGGGCCGAGAAGATCGACTTGGCGCTGGACATTGCCCCCGGCCTGCAGGTCGCCATCGACGAGAGCGACCTGATCGAGGCCCTGGGCAGCATCGCCGAGAATGCGCAGCGTCACGCCCGCAGCCACGTGATGCTTGCGGCCACGCGCGAGGGGGACGAGGTCGCTTTGCGCGTCAGCGACAACGGGCCGGGCGTCCCCGAGGCGGTCCTGTCGCGGCTGACCGCGCGCGGCGTCAGCGCCGATCCGGAACCCGGCAGCGACGGCATCGGCCTGTCACTGGCCGAAACCGTGCTGCGCGCCCATGGCGGGCGGCTGCGGCTGAGGAACCTGTCGAGGGGCGGGGCCGTGATCGGCTTCGAGGTGACGATGCACCTGCCCGCCCCCGTTCTGGCGACGTGACATCGCTGCGCTCTGTCCCGCGCGCCGATCATCAACGGGCCACCGATTTTCCTCCGTGCCGCGGCGTTCAATGTGTCACAGTGGCCTGATCCAGGTTGCCGCCGCAGATCAGGACGCCGATGAGCCGGCCCAACGGCATAGCGCGCAGGCAGGCGATGGGCAGGGCGGCGGCGGGCACCTGGCGAGGCGATCGTCTGTCTTCATGTGCCCGATCTCCGGCTCGATGGCGCTCCGTCGCTTGAGGAGCTTTGCCAGGA
>JAYZBS010000138.1:0-18584 GCA_036338635.1 Pseudomonadota bacterium
TGCGCACGCCGTAGACGCGCCAGTTCTTTTCGAAGACACGTCGGATCTCGGACCTCAAGGCAGCATCACGCCGGGCGCGAGCCGTCAAACGAGCCGGATCGGCCCGCTTCGCCAGGTGATCGTAGTAGGTGGACGGGGCGACCTGCAGAACCCTGCAGATCGGCTCGACCCCGTGCTTCCCTCGTTGATCGTCAATGAACCCGACCATCACTTCGACCGGCGGTCGAGCATCTCAGGCAGCGCTCGAAGCGATGCCGCTGCTGCCTTCGATCATCGCAAAATACGCGCTCGCCTTGCGCAAAATGTCGCTTGTCGGGAAAACAGTCCACTGGACTGTTTTCTGATCCTCCTCACCTTGGCGCAGATCCCTGCTCTCCCGCTCCAGCGCCGTCATCTGCTCGGCCATCTCCGGCGGGATGCCTGCCGGCTCGCTTGCCGCTGTCGACCTCGGCCTTCTACACCCACTCGTTCAGGGTCCGGTGCGCGCAGCAGATATCTGCGGAAATCGACATGACCGCTTGCCAGCGCGATCCATGCTGACCCTCGTTGTCGAGGACCAGCCGCACCGCGCGGCCACGCACTTCAGGGGAAACCTGTTCGGCGTCTTGCTCATGATCCTCCATCCCACTCAGGAGTTGGAGCCTCCGGCAAACCCGGTGCGGTTTACGATCCTGGTCCAGGCCGGCTCATCGGCGTCTTTGATGACGTTCGGCAATGGACCTGGACATAGCGGGTGTCGCCGTCTCCCGACACCACCGACCCGAACAGCCGCCCGTCATCCTTGACGAAGTTCCAGCGTAGCGGGACGTTGTCGACGCCGTTGGCCAAGTAGGGATAGCGTTTGCGCAGGATGCGCAGCCAGACCAGCATCCGGCCCATATTCGGGATCAAGAACCCGACCTCTCCGGGTTCGGTGGCATAGTTCACCTTCTGCCCGGTCTTGGTGTTGTAGACCTTGTTCGGAGCTTATTCGTGATACAGGTCCAGATTTCGTAGCGTGCCGATCAGAAGCGTCGCGCGGCGGTCGAATTTGCGCTTGTCGATGATGCCCCGCTCGTAGGCCGCGACCAGGCGCTGACATAGGATGCGGTGTCCCACAGCGTCGTCGACGGATAGCTGCCGAGGGCGTTGACCAGCCCAGTCTCGGGCTGCAACCTTGCCTCGAAATAGCTACAGGCGGCGCGGGCCATGGCCATCTCACGGTCGGTCAATGGACCGTGGCGTCCAAAGCGGGGGGCGGGCCTGTCCACCCGCGGGGCATCCTGACCGACCAGCGGGTGCAGCGCATGCGGCAGCGGTGTTCCCTCTGCCGCGGTCTGAAGCGGCAGCAGCAACGACAGCAGCGGCAGGGCGACCCGTGATACGGCGCGGATCATGATGCCCTTTCCCCCAGCGCCGCCGAGGCCGCGGCGCAATCGGCGAAGACCGGGAAGACCTTGTCCATGCGGGTGATGCGGAACATCCCCGCCACGCTGCCGGACAGGCCACAAAGCACGATCTCACCACGCACACCCAGGCGCTTGAGCACGCCAACCAACGCGCAGATGGCGGTGCTGTCGACGAAATTGACGGCGGCCAGGTCGACGACCAGCCGATCCTCGCCCCTTTCGATCAGGTCATAGACCTGGTCGCGGAAGGCTGTCGCGTTGGCCGCGGTCAGGCGTTCGGTCCGCAGGCGGATCTCGCAGCTGTGGCCCGTGGCGGGGCGTGTGACGCGGAACATGCCGCGTTCGGCTGAATGGGATCGAACCACGGGGGCCATGTAAGCCTCGGTGACATGGTCGAGTTGGTGGATGGTCGTATCGCGCATGGTTGGCACCGTGTCTGGTTCGGATGGCATGAGAAGGCCCGCAGCCGGCACCGAGGGGTGCGGCCGAGGCAGGACCGGGCAGCCCGCCTGCGGCGGGGCCGACCCGGAACGGATCAGTGCGTCAGGTCAGGTGATCATCTTGCGGTCGCGGGCGATTATCGCGGCCTGCGTCCGGTTCTTGGCATCAAGCTTGCGGCACAAGGTCTTGACGTGCAGCTTGACCGTGACCTCCTGCAGGCCCAGCAGGCGCCCGATGTCCTTGTTCGAGCGCCCTTCGGTCAGACCGCGCAGCACCTGGGTCTCGCGGACGGTCAGATCCCCCAGGGTGGCCTGATCGTCCTGCTCCAGATAGCCGTAGGGCACGAAGATCTCGCCGGAGGCGATGAAGGTCACCGCAGCCGCCAGCGACCGGGCGTTCATCGTCTTGGGCAGAAACCCCCGCGCACCCGCCGCCATCGCATCGCGTGCCACGCTGCGGGATGCGGTGCCCGACAGGATCGCGACAGGACGCGGGTGCATCCGGTCGCGGATCAGGGCCAAGCCTTCCAGCCCCTCCATCCCCGGCATGTCGTAGTCGAGCAGTGCCAGATCGAACGGGCTGTCGCCGGCTTCGGCGATGGCCTGCTCGGCACCGGCAACATCGCCGACCTCGACGACCTGGGCATCGATCTGCGCACCCAGGTACAGGACCAAGGTCTCGCGGATCAGATCATGATCATCAGCCAATAGAATTTTCACGACTTCACCTCTTACGCGGCAGGGCAGACGTGCTAGCCTGCTTTGCCGAGTTCCGTGATACCCTGTCATTACAAGCGGACGATGCCCCCTTATACGCATGTCCCACCTGCACCCACCCAAGGCTACAACCGGACTATCCCTTCGTATAGCGTGCGATACGAATGATTTCGTGCGTGTCTCTGTCGTCCATGCGACATTCCCTGCCATGATCGCCACGCCGCTTCGGGATTTCATCATGAGCCGCTCCTTCCTTCACGCCACGCTCCTCTCCGCTGCCTTGGCCCTTGCGGGGCCGGCCCTGGCGCAGGATGCGCCGCTTCTGGCCGTCGACGGGCCGGACGGGGCGCGCAACTATGATCTGCAGGCGCTGCAGGCGCTGGGAGAAACGCGGATCACGACATCGACCGTCTGGACCGAGGGGATGCACAGTTTCACGGGTGTGCCGCTGGCCAGCATCCTGGCGGATGCCGGCATCGCCACCGGCCCCGGCAGCACGGGCGAGGTGACCGCGACCGCGATCAACGACTATGCCATCAGCATTCCTCTGGCCGAGATCGGCCCCGAGGTGCCTCTGGTGGCCTATCGGATGGACGACCAAGAGATGTCGGTCCGCGACAAGGGGCCGCTCTGGATCGTCTATCCCTATGACGCCGACCGTCAATACCAGACCGAGGTCATCTATTCGCGCAGCATCTGGCAGCTGGATCGCATCAGCATCGCCCCGGCGCCATGAGCGTCCTCCGCTTTCGGCTTCGGGTCGTGGTGGCCGTGCTGACCGCCTCGATCGCCGTGTGCGGATTTGTGGTCTGGGCGATCAGCGCCGACGCGCGGCGTCAGATCGATCTTCTGGCGGCGGCAAATGCCGACAGTGTCCAGTGGTCGCTGGCACAATCCGAGGTCGAGCTTCTGGCTCTGCTCGTCTCGGTCGCCGATGCCCGCGCGCGGCCCGACGACGTCGCGATGCTCGACGAGGTCCGGACGAGGTTCGACATCCTCTATTCCCGCATGCAGACGCTGACGACCGGCCGGGTGTTCCAGAACCTGCGGCAGGACGAGCCCGCGCAGGACCGGCTCGATCAGTCCGAAGCAGTGCTGAACGCCATCATCCCGCTGGTCGACGGACCCGACGACCGCTTGCGCGATGCACTGCCCGCGCTGCAGGAACGGATTTCGGCCCTGCGCCCGGTGGTGCGCGCGGCGTCATTGGAGGGGGTGCGGCTCTTCTCGGGGCAGTCCGACCGGCAGCGCGAACAGGTGTCGGGGGCCATGCACGATCTGGCGCTGCTTGTCGGTTTGATGGTGGTGGCGGTGATACTGGTCGTCGCGGCGCTCGCCGTCATGGCCGAGCGCGCGCGCCGACAGGCGGGACGGATCGCAACCACACATGCGCGGCTGCAGACGGTGATCGCCTCGTCGCACGACGCCATCGTCGTAGCCGATACCGAGGGGCGTGTCCTCGATTTCAACGAATCCGCCCAACGCATCTACGGCTATAGCGCCGAGGAGGCCTTGGGCGCCGACATGCTGACGCTGATCGTGCCCGAAGCCGCGCGCGGAGAGGTCCGCGATTTCCTGGCCGATGCGTCGACGCCCGCCACCGATCCCGGCCATCCGGTCCAGGCCACCGCGATGCGCAAGTCCGGCGAGATATTTCCCGTCGAGGTGACCGTTGCCCGCGCCCCAAGCGAGACGGGCCCGGTGATGATCGCCTTCGTACGCGACATCACCCGTCAGGTCGAAGAGGCGGACGAGCTGATCCGGGCCCGCGACCGCGCCGTTGCCGGAGAGCGGGCGAAGGACGAGATGCTGACCGTGATGAGCCACGAGATGCGCACCCCGCTGAACGGTCTCCTGGGTACGCTGGAGCTGCTCTCGACCACGGAGCTGAATCCGCAGCAGCGCCGCTATGCCGATGTCATGGCGCAATCCGGAGAGCTGCTGCTGGGGCATGTCAATTCCGTTCTGGACATTGCACGGGCCGATGCCGGGGCCCTGCGGCTGGAGCAGGCGGCGTTCGATCCGCACAAGTTGGTGCTGGACCTTCTCGATTCACTGCGTGCGCAGGCGCAACAGCGCGGCAACACGATGGCCGCGGGCGTTATTGGTGACGCGAGCTGCCCGGTGCTTGGCGATCCGGTGCGGCTGACGCAGATTCTCGTCAACCTGATCGGCAACGCCATCAAGTTCACAGAGGACGGCCAGATCACCGTCATCATCGACCGTCGGCGACAGGGGCTGGTGACGTTCAGCGTCCGCGACACCGGCATCGGGATTGCCCCCGAGGATCATGAGCGCATCTTCGAAGAGTTCGTGACCCTTGATTCGTCCTTCCGCCGCAAGGTCGAGGGGACGGGGTTGGGCCTGGGCATCGTCCGCCGCCTGACGCGGCTGATGGGCGGCGACATCCGGGTGGAGAGTGCGGCGGGGCAGGGTGCATGCTTCATTCTCACCGTACCGCTGGCGGACCAGCCCCAACCGACTCAGGCCGCAGAGACGGTCGACGCTGCGACACCCGTGTCCGGCCCGCGGCGCACGGTGCTGGTGGTCGAGGACAACGAGGTCAACCGGATGGTCGTCCGCGAGATGCTGCATGCCCGCAACTGCGACGTCGTCGAGGCGGCCGACGGCCAGCAGGGCGTGGATGCCGCGCGGGCGCGCCCGTTCGACCTGATCTTCATGGACATCAGCATGCCGCGCATGGACGGAATCACCGCCGCGACGGAGATCCGCGCACGGGGGCCGAACAGCGCGACGCCGATTATCGCGTTGTCGGCTCATGCCCGTACGGAAGACCAAGAGCGCTTTCAGGCGGCCGGCATGTCGGCATCCGTCACGAAGCCGCTGTCGTTCCAGGCGCTCGATCCCCTGCTCGAGCGGTTTCCGAGGATCGAGGACCATCCATCGGCAAGGGACGCGGCACGGCGTTATCTGGCAGGCAATATCGGAGAGCCGCATGCCGATCGGTTGCTCGGCCGCATCCTGAGCGAAGTCCATGAGGGGCTTTGCACCCTGCAGGCTCTGGCAGCCGACCCGACCGCGAAGCCCGACGCCGCACGCCTGGCCCACCGCCTTGCCAGTTCCGTCGCTCTGCTCGGGCTGATCGACATGCGCGACCGGCTGACCGATCTGGAGACCAGCCTGAGCTTCGGCACCGCGGAGCCCACCGTGATCCTGGTGCTGCTTCGTGAAATAGAAGGTCTAATGCATTAGGTCATCCTGGCATTCCACGTTCCGGAAGGCTGCGGATCCACAGGTCACCGACTCTGGTCGGATGGGATCCGAGCCGATGATCGAACGTATCTTTCCGCCATGGCCCGACATGCCTGCAGAATTCTGCTGTTGGTCATCTGTCATCGACAGCTCGACCCTCGTTCGTCGACACGGCTGTCAGAGTGGAAGCTGGAGGGCGTTAGAAAGGCAGCCTCATTTTAGACGCCAGCAGACTGACGGTGATGCCGCATTTCCTTTCCCTCATCAGGCAGCGGCCGCTTCAGCAGGTTTGGGAATTGCTGTCGCGTCGAAGACCACGGAAGGCGAGGGAAGAGCGCACCATACTCAACCGCGTGCCCGACGTGCAGCAATGCCCACTGTTGAACGTGTTGGAGGGCCTCAACCGAAAAGGGCTGCGCATCGCGGGCAATTCTCCAGCGACCGCGGGAGGGAGTCGTCCGATTCCAAGCCAGACCAGCTGGCGGCGGGGATCAATGGGACAAAGTTATGTCAGCCATACGCTGGCGGCATCGATATTGATGCAGGGTATCTTCTGACAAGGATTAGGCCTGAGACGATGCAACGCTTATGCCCAATGTTCTAGCAACACAATCTTGCACGAGGGGCTGAGCCTCACCAATGCGAAAGCAACGAGCCCTCGATGACGATATCGGTTCGGTCACGGCCAGCACGAAATGGAATACGACCTGGATCTATCGAAAGAGTTCCGATGGCAGGGATCGGCTCTCCAGCAGTGGCAGAAGCGGGGGACAGAGCGGCTGCCCGCAATCGGCATCACCTCGGGCGCGCCGGTGGGCGTGGTTTGGGGCACGGCATAGCGGACATTCGATGGTGTCAGAAGCCGAAGCGATCCAGCAACTCGTATCCGAAGGTCGTCCCTCGCACGCCCATGGCGCGGAAGCGGTGGAACGGCACGCGCGGCAGTCGGTCCCGCGCGATCAGGCCCAGATCGGCGTCCTGACCCAGCATCCGCGCTGCGATCCGCGCGCCAACCAGTCCCGCCATGGCCACCCCGGCGCCATTGAATCCCCCCGCGTAGAACACCCCGTCGGGCAGCGCCCCCGCGTGGGGCAACCCGTCGAAGGTCAACGCCACCTGACCAGACCATCGTTTTTCGACCGGCAGGTCGCGCAATTCGGGAAAGATGCCGATCATCGCCCGATGCAGCCTGCGGAATGCGGCGGGCGAGTCCACCGCCCCCAAGGCGCCGCGACCGCCGAAGAGGATTCGTCCGTCCACCTTCCGGAACCAGCGCATCATGCGTCGCGTCTCGGTATAGCTGCGGGATTGGACCAGCAGGCGGCGATCAAGCTCGGGCGGAAGTTGCGCGGTTGCGATCATCGCGCTTCGGAACGGTACCACGCTTTGCGCCAACGCAGCCGTGGCGGGCGTCAGCCACGAATAGGCATCGGTGGCCAGCAGCACCTGCGATGCCCTCAGCCTTCCGGCAGGGTGGTGAAGGATCATCCGGCCGCCCTGCGCCGAAAGCCCAGTGACAGGGCTTTCGGCGTGGATCGTCACGCCTGCCGCAATGGCCGCACGCCAAAGCCCTCCCAGATAGGCCAGTGGCTGGATCGTGCCGGAATTCGCCTGAAGCACGCCGCCGACGAAGCCTGCGGTGCCGGTTTCCGCCTCGACCTCGGCGGTGTTCAGGATGCGCAGATCGCGGGTTCCCAAGTGGCGTTCCAGCCATTCGGCCTCGTGCCGGGCGGCGTCGAAGACGCGTGCCGAGTGGGCGCATTTCAGTGCGCCGGTCTGCTGAAAACCTGACCCGGTCAGGCCATGGCGGTCCAGCGTGGCTGAAAGATGCGTGACGCTGTCATTGGCGATGGCATACATGCGCCGCGCCATGTCCAGCCCGTGACTTTGCGCCAGATCCGCAAAGCCGCGCCTGAATTTCGCAGAGACCACCCCGCCGTTGCGACCGCTGCCGCCGGTACCGAAGGGCCCGGCCTCCATCACCGTTACCTGTCGCCCGGCCTCGGCCAGCGCCAGCGCTGCGTGCATCCCGCAATAGCCGCCGCCGACGATGACGACATCGCAGTCCTGCGACCCTTGGGCGCGCTGCGCCTGTGGCGTTGCGACGCCCGCGCGCCACAGCGATTGCGGCAGGGGCGGGATCATAGCCCCTCGCCGAAGACCGCGTCCGCCAATTCCTCAAGGCTGGTCACGCGCAGGTCGGGGATGGTCATCTGCGCCGGGTCGGGGGTCGCGCCGAAGCCGGGCTGTTCGTGGCGCCGTTCGATCCAGGCGGTGGCGTAGCCCAAGGACTGCGCCACGCCGATGTCGTGATGCTGGCTTTGCGCGACGTGCAGGATCTCGTGCTGTGCGATGCCCGACGCCGACTGGCGACCCAGGTTATAGGCGAAGAAGCGCGGATCGGGCTTGGTGCAGCCTGCGTCGTCGCAGGTCACCGCGTCGTGAAACGGGTTGCCCAGCGTATGGCTATGCGCGCTGAAGGCGGTGCGGTCGCCGTTCGTCATCGCCACCAGGCGGAACCTGCGGCGAAGCCGCGCCAGAGCTGCCTGCGAGTCAGCGAATGCAGGCCATTCCAGCACCGAAAGCTGAAAGTCGCGCGCGGCGCTGTCGGTCTGCGGAAACCCCAGTTCGGCCGCGACATGGCGGTAGACGCCGTTGAACGCCTCGCTCATGCGGCCGTAGTTGCGTTCGCGCCCCACAAGATAAGGCTTGAAGATCTGGTCGTCGCTCAGGCCGCTGGCCGCGTCCCCGCCGATGCGCCGGAAGGCGGCCAGGATGCCGGTCTCGAAGTCGATGCAGGTGCCGACGACGTCGAATGTCAGCACCTTGAAGCGTGAAAAGTCCATGATGGTCCCGCCGTGTTCGGATCTGCCTTCGTCGTCAGATTGGCGGCGGGGCGCGAAAGGGGCAATTGCGGAATCCTTCTGGTCAACATAACCTGAGGGCATGGAAGGCTTGCGACGCAAACTCCCCTCGGCCAGCGCAATTTTCGTGTTCGAGGCTGCCGCCCGGCACGGAAGCTTCACCCGTGCGGCGTCCGAGCTCAACATCACCCAGCCCGCCGTCAGCCGGACGATCGCTTTGCTCGAACGTCATATCGGCGCCGCACTGTTCACCCGCGCGAAGATCGGCGCGCGCCTGACCGAAGAGGGGGCGTTGCTGCATGCCGCTGTCTCGGCAGGCTTCGGGCGCATCGAAGAGGCGCTCGAGGCGCTGCACCACCTGCAAACGGGTCGGCGGGCATTGACGCTGTCGGTGTCGACAGCCTTCACCACGCATTGGCTGATGCCCCGTATCGCGCGGTTCCGCATGGCCTTTCCGAAGATCGATCTGCGGTTCCAGCTGATCGCCGGGGCAGTGTCCGGGCCCCGCGGCAATGTCGACATCGCCCTGCGCTATCTTCCCATCCAATCCGCTGATGGTCTGTTCGTCATGCACGAGGCTTATGTCCCCGTCTGCGCGCCCGGCCTTGCGGATCGGCCCGGATCCGGGCGCGCCGCGCTGATCGAGCTTGAAGGCGCGGCACCGAACCGCCTGCGTGACATGGTGGAGGGGCATGTCGCGACCATGCCCGATCCGCTGCGCCTGTCGGATTACGCCGTGGTGCTTCAGGCGGCGCTTCTGGGGCAAGGGATCGCCGCCGGCTGGCTGACCGTCATCGGTCACTGGGCACGAGAGGGACAGTTGGTCTTGGCCGCGCCCCGGCTGACGCGGCCGGGTCGTGTCGCGCGGCTGCTGGTGCGGGCCGACGCAGGTGATACGGTCCTTGCGGTGGCAGCCTGGCTGATCGCGGAAATGCGCGCCGACCTGGATGCAATGGCCGCGCGCTGGCCGGACCTCGACCTTGGCGGGCTGATGCAGGAGCATGACGGATGAACCTCAACCCACAGGTCTATGCCGCCTTTCGCGCCGTCATGCGGGCGGGCACCGTGTCGGGGGCGGCGGGCGTCTTGGGCCGCAGCCAGCCCGCCGTCAGCCGCATGATCGACAAGCTGGAGGACAGCACCGGCGTCAAGCTGTTCGAGCGTCGCAAGGGGCGCGTTGTTCCTACCCACGCCGCCCATTTGCTGCTGGACGAGGTCGAGCGCCTGTTCGTGTCCATGGCCTCGGTGGACGATTTCGCGCGCCGGATGGCGCTGGGCCAGGACAGCGGGGTCGGGGTCGCGGCTCTGCCCGCGCTGGGGCTGGACTTCATGCCCGAGGTGATCGCCCATCTGCGCCGCAGTCGCCCTCAGGTCCGGGTGACTTTGAACGTGCGCATGTCGGTCAGCGTGGAGCGGTGGGTTGCGTCGCAGCAGGTGGATTTCGGCCTTGCGGAAACGCCCTTCCAGCTGAGCGGCTTCGAAACCCGCATGTTCGCCGATACAAGCTATGTCGCGGCCATCCCCGAAGGGCATCCGCTGGCCGACCGCGACCGGATCGAGCCTGCCGATCTGGCGGGCATCGACTTCATCGGCTGGAATCCGACCGTGTCCGCGCGCCGCATCTTCGACGACATCATGCAGGGGGCAGGCATCGTGCCCCGGATGCTGACGGAATCGACCATGTCGGCGCCAATCTGCGGTCTTGTGCGGCGGGGCCTGGGGATCGCGGTCGTCGACCCCTTCACCGCGTGGTCGCAGCGCGACGCGGGGCTGGTCTTCCGGCCCTTCGTGCCGCGCATCCCCTGCCGGATCGCACTGCTTCAGCCGTCGACCCGGCGGCTGACGACACTGGCCGAGGAAATGCTGGGGCTGTGCGAAGCCTTGCGCGACCGGGCGCTGCACGAGATCCTGCCGCGATCATGCGTTTGACGCATAACGAAAGCATTTCTTTGCATTTTGCGAATAGGGCGGGCGGCGCTTTACTCGGAGTATGATCACGTCTTCATCCACCATGCCTGCGCCGACCAATTACGATGTGATCGTGATCGGTGGCGGCGTGAACGGCACTGCGGCGCTGCGTGAACTGGCGCGGGCGGGCTATCGGGTCCTGCTGGCCGAGGCCGACGATCTGGCCGCAGGTGCCAGCGGGCGATCTTCGCGCATGGTGCACTGCGGATTGCGCTATCTTGAAACGCCACGACCGGTGCAGGACGCCATCCGCCATCCCGTGCGGTTCGCGCGCGCCCTCGGCATGGCGCGCGATTCGATGCAGGCGCGGGCGGATCTGGCCGCCGACGACAGCGTGGCGACCCGGCCGATCGAGCTGGCGTTCCCGGTCTGGAAGGACGGCCCGTTCCCGCGCTGGCAGCTGAACGCCGGTCTGCGGCTGCTTGCGGCGATGGCGCCCCGCGGCCCCGCGCTCGATCGCGCCAGCATGGGTCGGCAGGCTGCGCTGGCCCATCCGATCGGCCGCCATCTGCGTGACCCGGACCGGCTGCGCGGCATGGTGGCCTTCCGCGAATACCTGCTGGCCGCGCCAGAGCGCCTGTGTGTCGACAACGCCCTTGCCGCGCGGGCCGATGGCGCCATGCTGCGCCTCGGATGCCAGGCGCGGCTGGGGGACCGCCTTCCGGACGGACGGCATGTGGTGCATCTGGCGGACGCACATGGCCAGGACGAGGTGACCGCAGCTTGCGTCCTGAACATGGCCGGGGCCGCGGCGGATGGCGTCGGCAGGTTCTCGCGGCGGCTGATCCGCGGCACCAAGGGCGCCCATATCGTCATTCGGCTGCCCGAAGGGTTTGCGGGAAGGGGCATCGCCACGGTCCACCGGGGCGGGCATCCCTTCTATGGCCTGCCTCTGGGCGACGACCTGTTCTATTTCGGCCCGACCGAGACGCCATATGACGGCCACCCGACCCAAGTGCAGGCCGATGCCGAGGATCTGGCCTTTCTGCTGGCCGAGGCGAACCACCTGTTACCCGGCCTCGGGCTGACGGTCCACGATGTCGAATACTGCTGGGCTGGCGTCAGGCCTCTCACGCATGATCCGGCCCGGCCCATGGGCGCGCGCGAACGCGTCCTGCACGACCTGGGCGACAACGTCCTGGCGATGACCGCCGGCCCGGTCATGAGCCATCGCAGCGGTGGGGAGCGGGTTCTGGCCGAAGTGCGCGCCCGCATCGGCGCCCCTTCGCGGCGCCATGTCGAGTCGGCCCCGCAGGTGCAGGACACCGATTCCGTGATCCGGGCCGTGCGCGATGAACATGCCACCGATCTTTGGGGTGTGCTGGCGACCCGCACGGGGACCGTCTGGCGCGGCACGGTCACACCGCATCAGGCCGCGCAGACGGCCGAGAGGATCGCCCCCCTGCTGGGCTGGGACCCCGTCGCGCAGGCCGCCGAGACCGACCGCTTCCTGCAGCGCCAGCATGATACCTTCATGGTGCCGGGGGCGGATGGCCGACAAAGCCACCCGCCCCCGGCATGACCCCTAAGCAGAAATTGCCGTACAGAGGCAATCGCTCCGACGACTACGACCACAACACGGGAGAATGGAAATGAAACGGATCGCCACCCTTCTTGGCAGCTGCGCCCTCGGCATCGCCGCCGCCTCCACCGCCATGGCGCAGGATGCGCAGAACAGCCGCTTTCAGGATGTACTGGAGCGCGGCGTGCTGCGCGTCGGCGTCCAGGGGGCGTTCAAGCCCTGGGCCTTCCGCGCGCCAGACGGCTCGCTTCAGGGGATCGAGGTCGATCTGGCGCAGAGCGTGGCCGACCATATGGGCGTCGAGCTTGAGCCTGTCGTGATCACTTCGGCCAACCGGATGGAGTTCCTGCAGCAAGGGCAGGTCGATCTGATCATCGGCGGCATGTCCGACCGCCCCGACCGGCGCAGCGTTGTGGGTATCGTCGAGCCCTCTTACTGGACTTCGGGGCCGACGCTGATGGCGCGGGAAGGGGTGGTTTCGTCCTGGGACGACATCCGCGGCAAGCCGGTCTGCGGCAAGCAGGGCATCTTCTACAACCGCATTGCCGAAGTCGAGTTCGGCGCGAAGATCGTCGCCTTCGCCGGCAATACCGAAGCCAAGGAGGCGCTGCGGTCTGGCCGCTGCATCGCGTGGATCTATGACGACGCCGCGATCGCGGCCGACCTTGCCTCTGGCGACTGGGACGAATTCGAGATGCCGGTCGAATCTGTCTTCCAGAACCCCTGGGGCGCGGCCGTCCCGATCGAGGAAGTCGACGGGATCTGGGGCACCTTCATGTCGGGCATGGCCTACAACTGGCACAAGGATGGAACGCTGCTTGAGCTGGAGGAGAAGTGGGGCGTCAAGCCCTCGCCCTGGCTGGCCCAGGTGCACGACCAGCTTCAATACGACACCTCGTATCTGGAGAACTGAGGGACCGCAGGCCGATCATCCACGGTTCGTGCGGAGCTGACTGACGGGGCAGGGCCCTGCCGCACGGACCACAACGCAGGACACCTCGACGTTGCTTGAACTCATCTCGCCCTTCTTCGAATGGCTGAACCAGACATACGGGTTGAACTTCTCGCCCTTCATCAACGACTATGACTGGCAGCGCCTGATCGGCGGCATGTGGATCTCGATCAAGCTGATCGTCTGCATCGTCGCGCTGTCCCTGGTGATCGGCGTGATCGGGGCGGCGGCGCAGAATTCGCGCCACCGCGCGCTCCGCTGGCTGGTCGCGGCCTATATCGAGGTCTTTCGCAACACCCCGCCCATCGTGCAGCTTCTGTTCTTCTACTTCGGCCTCGGCACGATCACGCCGCAGGTGGACATGGGCGGCTGGTATCAGCCGCTGATCGGATCGTTCGGCTGGGCGGTGATCGCCATTGGCATTTTTGGGGGCAGCTACAACGTCGAGATCTTCCGGTCGGGCATCCAGGCCGTCCCGAAGACGACCGTCGAGGCGGCCGACAGCCTGGGCTTTTCACCGATGCGGATCTTCGCCTACGTGACGCTGCCGCTGGCCTTCCGCATCTGCCTGCCTGCGCTGACGAACAACGTCATTAGTCTGGCGAAGACATCGTCGCTGGCCTACGTCATCGCCGTCCCTGAAGTGACATACGCGCTGAGCGGCATCTGGTCTGACAATGTGAACGTCCCCGAGATGATGGTCCTGCTGTTCGCCTATTACATCATCGTCGTGGCGGTCATCGCGCGGCTGATGGGGATGCTGGAACGGTGGCTGGCCCTGCCGGGGTACGGACAATGAACACCCGCTTCGTGATCGCCGCGGCCGCCGCGGCCCTGCCTTCGGCCGTCATGGCGCAGGACGCCTCGCAGACGCCCCTGGACACACTGGTGACGTGGATGCCCTTCATCCTCGAGGGCTTCACGCTGAACCTCCTAATGAGCGTGCTGGCCATGGCGCTGGCGACTGTCCTGGGGATCATCCTTGGCTTCATGCAGATCAGCCCCTCGCGCCTTATCCGTGTGCCGGCCAAGCTGGTGACGCACCTGTTCCGCAACTCGCCATGGCTGGTCATCCTGTTCGCGCTGATGTTCCTGGTGCCGTTCCAGATCACGCTGCCGGGCGGCGACCGGGTGCTGATCCCGGGCTGGATCAAGGCGACCGTGGCCTTTGCCCTGCCGGTCATGGCCAACATATCCGAGATCCTGCGCGGGGCGGTCATGTCGATACCCTCGGGCCAGTGGGAAAGCGCTGAAAGCCTTGCCTTCACGCGGCGACAGACGCTGCGCCACGTGATCCTGCCGCAGTGCGTCCGCCGGATGCTGCCGCCCTGGATGAACTGGTATGCGCTGCTGACGCTGACCACGCCCATGGCCGCAATCCTCGGGGTGGACGAGGCGCTCGGCAACACGCAGGCCGCGATGGAGGCGGCGGGCGCGCGGCCCGAGTTGCTGATCCCGTTCTATCTGTTCCTGATGGCGCTGTTCTTCGCCTTCATTTACCCCATCTCGCTCTGGACGCGCCGGCTGGAACGCCGCTACGCCGCCTCCGGGGCATGACGACAGGAGTGTTCGCAATGACGCCGTCCGCCGGCTGGACCCCCGATCAGCCCATCATCGCGATCCGCGACGTGCACAAGTCCTTCGGCACCTTCGAGGTTCTCAAGGGCATCGATCTCGAGGTGATGAAGGGCGAGGTGGTCTGCATCATCGGCCCTTCGGGCTCGGGCAAGTCCACGCTGATCCGCACCATCAACGGGCTGACCCCCGTGACCAGCGGTTCGGTCTGCGTCGAGGGGCAGGAGGTCCACGACCCCCGGCTGGACAAGCTGGCGCTGCGGCGCAGGGTCGGCATCGTGTTCCAGCAATACAACCTGTTTCCGCACAAGACCGTCCTGCAGAACGTGATGATGGCGCCCCTGCTGGTCCTGAAGGAGGATCGGCGCGCGGTCGAAGAGCGTGCCCGCGCGCTTCTGGCCAAGGTGCAGCTG
Source organism: Pseudomonadota bacterium (assembly GCA_036338635.1). Taxonomy (GTDB): domain Bacteria; phylum Pseudomonadota; class Alphaproteobacteria; order Rhodobacterales; family Rhodobacteraceae; genus Paracoccus. Next base: position 15,053 of record JAYZBS010000138.1, read on the forward strand.
CGCGACAAGGAGGATTACTATCCCGCCGAACTGTCTGGCGGCCAGCAGCAGCGCGTGGCCATCGCCCGCAGCCTGTGCATGCGCCCCGACGTCATGCTGTTCGACGAGGTGACGGCCGCGCTCGACCCCGAGACGGTCAAGGAGGTGCTGCTGACCATCCGCGGCCTGGCCGCCGACGGCATGACCTGCGTGCTCGTCACCCACGAGATGGGCTTCGCTCGAGAAATCGCCGATCGGGTCTATTTCACCGACGCCGGCCGCATCGTCGAAAGCGGCCCACCCCGCCAGATCTTCGAGAACCCGCAGGACCCCCGCACGCAGGAGTTCTTGTCCAAGGTGCTCTGAGCGACCTCGAACCGATCACCGCCACTCAGGCCGGACGCGTTCGTCGCGCCCGAACAGGAAAGCTGTGCCCATGACCGACCAAAGCCCCGTCCGCGATCCGCTGCTGCAACCGCTGACCATCAAGGATCTGACGATCCGCAATCGCTTCATGTCCACCTCGCACGCCTGCGGGCTGGAGCGGGGGGGATTTCCCCAGGACGCCTATCAGGCCTATCACGAGGAGAAGGCCCGGGGCGGTATCGGCCTGTCGATGTTCGGCGGCTCGTCCAACGTGGACATCGACAGCCCCAACATCTTCCAGCAGCTCAATGTCGGCACGGACGAGATCATCCCCCATTTCCAGCGGTTTTCCGAACGGATGCACGCACTGGGCGCGGCGCTGATGTGCCAGATCACCCATCTGGGCCGCCGCGGCGATCCCTATGCCGGCGACTATCTGCCGCCCATCGGCCCCTCGCCCATCCGAGAGACCCTGCACCGCGCCATCCCGCGCGAGATGGACGAACACGACATCGACCGCGTGGTGAGGGCCTATGGTCAGGCCGCCCGCCGCTGCGAGGAGGGGGGGCTCGACGGGATCGAGACCCTGGCCGCGGGCCACATGATCGGGCAGTTCCTGTCGCCCAAGACCAACAAGCGCACCGACCGCTTCGGCGGCTCTCTGGAAAACCGGCTGCGTTTCGCGCTGATGGTGCACGAGGAGATCCGCCGCTGCACGTCGGACAGGTTCGTCGTGGGCATGCGCTATGTCGTGGACGAGGGCATCGACGGCGAACTCAGCCCCGACGAATGCGTCCGCGCCGCCCGCATCCTCGAGGCCGAGGGATCGGTCGATTTCTTCAACGCGCTGTTCGGGTCGATGGACACGGCCCGGTCGCTCAGCGAAGAGGTGTTTCCGGGCATTGGCACGCCCGCCGCGCCCTGGGTGGGCGCCGTCGGCCGCTTCAAGCGCGAGGTCGGTCTGCCGGTGTTCCATGCCGCGCGCCTGTCCGACCTGGCCTCGGCTCGGTTCGCGGTGGCCGAGGGGCATATCGACATGGCGGGCCTGACGCGTCCGCAGATCGCTGACCCACACATGGCAGCGAAGCTGATGCGGGGCGAGGACCACCGCGTCCGCCCCTGCCTGGGCGCTGGTCATTGTCAGGGGCCGCAGCGCCCCAAGTGCCTGCACAATGCCGCCACGGGCCGCGAACTGACCGTGGGCCACAGCATCGCAGGGGCCGAAACCCCGCGCCGCGCGGTCGTGGTGGGTGCCGGTCCCGCAGGGCTGGAGGCCGCCCGCGTTCTGGCCGAACGCGGCCATTCCGTGCGCATCTTCGATGCCGCACCCCAGCCCGGCGGGCAGGTGCTGTTGGCCGCACAGGCATGGCGGCGCGATCTGGTCGGGGTGATCGACTGGCGGCTGGCCGAGCTGGAAATCCTTGGGGTGCATGTCGAATGCAACCGCTACATCGACAGCGCCGACATCGCGGAACTGGACCCCGATCTTGTGCTGCTGGCCACGGGCGGGGTACCGCAGACGGATTTCGGACCGGGCGGCGATCTGGTGCTGTCGACCTGGGACATCGTCGGGCGTCAGGCCAAACCCGCGGGCGAGATGTTGATCTGGGACAACACCGGTCGCCACCCGGCGCTGTTGGCCGCCCATGTCGCCCAAGCCGAGGGCGCGCAGGTCCAGCTGGCCGGGATCGACGTGAACATTGGCCAAGACCTGGCCTATCCCGAAACGACCCGCTGGCTGAAGGAATTCGCGAAGTCCCGCCTGCGCCCCGAGGGCAGCATGCGCCTCAGTTCGGTCGTGCGTGACGGCAACCGGTTGTGCGCCACCCTGACGAACGAACTGACGCACGAAACCTTCGATCGCGTCGTCGATCAGGTGGTGGTCGAGATGGGCACGATCCCGATGAACGATCTGTTCGACGACCTGCGGCAGGCCTCGGGCAACGACGGCGTGACCGACATCCACGCCCTGCGCGACCTGAAGCCGCAGCCCCGTCCCCGAAAAGGATTCGAACTGCACCGCATTGGCGACGCGCTGTCCTCGCGCAACATCCACGCCGCAATATATGATGCGCTGCGACTGTGTTCGGTATCCTGACGGGGTCTTGTCGATGGCATGCACGGCCCCCGGCCGGAGTGTCGACCCGCAGGGCGTCGGCCGACGGCAGGGGAAGGACGTTCATGCGGGGATTTCGTGTCTCGACCTTGGGCGTTGAGGCAGAGGTGCTGGTGACGATTTCATCAGACACGGACCCCTTGCGATCATCGGCGGCCCGAAGTGCATGAAGAACTCAGATCGATCGGCGCCCCTGTGGCAGGTGGAACCGGCACGGAAAGACATCGCACCAAGCGGACGACGGTCGAACTGATCAAGGATGCAAGATCCATCTTGCCAGCCGGACGAGCAAGGCCAAGGTTCCATCTGATGACGTGGATCACGGGACCTCACCAGTTGCCGGGGTCGACGGGGCCGACAGAATGTTTGCGTCGGCCGCCTGGACCGACAAGGGCGATAAAGTTGGACTTTGTCGCAATGCTGCGGTCGCGACTGCCGGTGCCAGACAAGATTTTCGGAAGCGGATCATGATTGCAGCGCTGATGTCCATGAGAGTCATGGCCTTCCCTGGCACGAGCAGCAGCCGCATGGAGCACTTCCCTCCATCGCCTTTGCCGTCCGGCATGTCCTCGATCTGGCCCGGAGGCGACCATGATGCGAAAAGCAGCCGCAACTGAGCCTCGCATGCCAAATGCGATGCCGGGGGCGCGGGAAGATATATCCCGTCGGTAGGGGGCGAACGTCTTGCAAGCCTGCAATATCAAAAGGGTTCTGACCTGCCCGTCAGGGGCGGTACCCCGCAAGATCGATCCGCAGACTTGCAGGATTACAGTGGTGAGCCCAACAGGATTCGAACCTGTGACCCACTGATTAAAAGTCAGTTGCTCTACCAACTGAGCTATGGGCCCATCACGAGGCGCTACCTAGGGGGGGTGGCCGGCGAGGTCAAGGCAAAAAATGAACTCTCTGGCGGAATCGCTCTTGCAGGCCTATATCGCCCGCCATGACACAGGATTTCCCCGCAGGCCTGCCGTTCCTGAAGATGCACGGCCTTGGCAACGATTTCGTGATACTGGACCTGCGCGGAGGGGTGGCCCGTCCTGCAGCCGGCCTTGTCGCGCGCATTGCCGA
>JAYZBS010000139.1:0-17483 GCA_036338635.1 Pseudomonadota bacterium
CGCGCTGTGCCTGTGTCAGGCGGTGGCCGCGCTCGGCCTTTGAGAGGACGGCCAGGCGCAGCGGCGCCACGGCGTCCAGCTTGCGGGCCAGGTCGAACAGGGGGGCGGCTTCGCCCGACTTCAGCTCAAGCTCCAGTTCGCGGACCGGCGTGCGCCGGTCGCCCGCGCTGATGTCGCCCCGGTCCAGAACGGCCTCGATCTGGCTGTCGCCGGCGCGGATGTTCCAGATGCGGCGGGTCACGTCGACCTGGAAGACCCGCAGCAGCGGCTCGGAGGGATCGACCAGATCCGCCACCGGCGTTTCGCCGTCGATCTGCGGCAGATCTCCCTCTGCCGGCGGTTCCCATTCCTGCCGACAGAATAGCCCGGCGGACGACGTGGCCGAGGACTTGACCGTCTGTATGCGGTCCGTGCCGGCCTGCCGGATCCGCAGCGACACGCCCGCCGCCGACAGCGCCCTGTCGGCGGTGTCGAAATAGGTCGACCGCTGCCGCACCGCCTGCCCCTTGCCCGGCAGCAGCGCTGAACCACCAAGCCGGTCGGCCTGATCGACCACCTGCAGCTTCAGTTCGACTTCCATGGGAACGCCCCTCGACGATGACGGCAAGGCAACGCCGGGCAGCGGCGCCCCGTTCCTTTCGCAGGCCACCGGGCCATGGGATCAGCGGAAGTCGCGGGTCTTCACGCTGATGCTGTCCAGGTGGAGGTCGCGGATATACATGTCGCGCGGTTTCGGCCCTGCAGCGCTGCGCGGATCGGGCGGCGGCGGGCCGCGGTGGAACTCGTCCCCGCGGCCATGCGGCAGGGGAAAGGCACCCTGCTGCCCCACGCTGGCCAGGTCCGCGGACAGGTCGGTGATGCGATGCACGACCAGGTGGACGATTTCCCCGCTGCGCTGGACGCGGCCGGCGATGCCGATCATCCCGGCCCCCAGGACGATGCGGCGATGAGCCTCGAAGACCTTGGGCCAGACGACCAGGTTCGCGATGCCGGTCTCGTCCTCCAGCGTGATGAACATCACGCCCTTGGCCGATCCGGGGCGCTGGCGGACCAGCACCAGGCCGGCGGTCTCGATCCAGCGGCCGCCGGGTGACGACATCGCCTCGGCGCAGGTGCGGATGCGGCGGCGGGCCAGGCTGTCGCGCAGGAAGGCGACCGGGTGGCGGCGCAGCGACAGGCCGGTGCGGCTGTAATCCTCGACCACCTCGCGGCCCGCCGGCATGGGACGCAGGGGGACGGCCGGTTCGTGCCCGGCGGCATCGGGACCGTCGTCGCGCAGCATGGCAAACAGCGGCAGATCGGTGTCCGGCAGCCCCCGGATCGCCCACAGCGCCTGCCGGCGGGTCAGGCCGAGCGACCCGAAGGCGTCGGCCTCGGCCAGGACGGTCAGGGCCGCGACCGGCACCCGGGCGCGCCGCCACAGATCCTCGACCGAGGTAAAGGCCCCCCCGGCCCCGGCCAGCACGATGGCGGCGGCATGAGCCTCTCGCAGGCCCTTGACCATGCGCAGCCCCAAGCGGACGGCAAAGCACCTGTCGTCGCCGGAAGGCTCCAGCGTGCAGTCCCAGTGAGACGCGTTGATGCAGACCGGGCGGACTTCGACCCCGTGGTCGCGGGCGTCGCGGACGATCTGGGCGGGGGCATAGAAACCCATCGGCTGGCTGTTCAGAAGCGCCGCGCAGAAGGCGTCGGGGTGCCAGCATTTCAGCCAGGCCGAGGCATAGGCGATCCGCGCAAAGCTGGCCGCGTGGCTTTCGGGAAAGCCATAGCTGCCAAAGCCCTCAAGCTGGCGGAAGGTGCGCTCGGCGAAATCGCGGTCATAGCCGCGTTCCACCATCCCCTCGACCAGCTTGTCACGGAAGGCACTGACGCCGCCGGTGAACTTGAAGGTCGCCATGGACTTGCGCAGCATGTCGGCCTCGCCGGGCGTGAAGCCCGCGCATTCGATGGCGACGCGCATGGCCTGCTCCTGGAACAACGGCACGCCGAGCGTTTTGCCCAGCACCTTCTCCAACTCGGGCCGGGGATATTCGACCGCCTCCAGCCCCTCGCGACGGCGCAGATAGGGGTGGACCATGTCGCCCTGGATCGGGCCGGGGCGGACGATGGCGACCTGCACCACCAGGTCGTAGAAGGTCCGCGGTTTCATCCGCGGCAGCATCGCCATCTGCGCCCGGCTCTCGATCTGGAAGGTGCCAAGCGTGTCGGCCTTGCGGATCATCGCATAGGTCCGCGGATCCTCGGCCGGGATGCTGGCCAGGTCGTGGCGGATGCCCTTGTGCCGGGCCAGCAGGTCCAGACCCTTGGCCATGCAGGTCAGCATGCCAAGCGCCAGCACGTCGACCTTCATGAACTTCAGCGCCTCGATGTCGTCCTTGTCCCATTCGATGATCTGGCGGTCCTCCATGGCCGCGGGCTCGATCGGGACCAGGTCGTCCAGCCGGTCACGGGTCAGCACGAACCCGCCGGGATGCTGCGACAGGTGCCGCGGTGTGCCGCGCAGTTGGTCTGCCAGCCGCAAGACCAGCCGCAGGCGGCGGTCGGCGGGGTTCAGGTTCATCTCTCGCAGATAGGCGTCGGTGATCTCCTCCTCGGACCAGGCCCAGATCTGGGACGAGATCGCACGGATCAAATCCTCTGGCAGGCCAAGCGCCTTGCCCACGTCGCGCAGCGCGCCCTTTGTGCGATAGCGGATCACCGTCGCCGTCAGCGCCGCCCGGTCGCGGCCATAGGTGCGATAGATCCACTGGATCACCTCTTCTCGCCGCTCATGCTCGAAGTCCACGTCGATGTCGGGCGGCTCTCGGCGTTCTTCGCTGACGAAGCGCTCGAACAGCAGGTCGCCCTGGATCGGGTTGATCGAGGTGATGCCGAGCACATAGCAGACCGCCGAATTGGCCGCCGAGCCCCGTCCCTGGCAGAGGATGCCGCGCGACCGGGCAAAGCGGACGATGCTGTTCACCGTCAGGAAATAGGGCGCATAGTCCAGCTTCTCGATCAGTCGCAGCTCATGCTTGAGCGATGCCACGACGTTGTCCGGCAGTTCCTCGGGATACCGCTCACGCGCGCCTTCCCAAGTCAGCCGCTCCAGCGTCTGCTGGGGCGTCAGCGCTGGGTCGTCGCGCTCCTCGGGGTATTGATAGCGCAGCTCGTCCAGGGAAAAGCGGCAGCGGGCGGCAATCTGCGTGGTTCGGGCCAGGGCCTCGGAATAGCGCGCGAACAGGCGCGCCATCTCGGCCGGGGGCTTCAGATAGCGGTCGGCATGGCGTTCGCGGCGAAAGCCCAGGGCATCGACGGTGGTGCCCACGCGGATCGCCGTCACCACGTCCTGCAGGATGCGGCGGTCCGGCCCGTGGAACAGCACGTCGTTCGTCACCACCGCCGGCACCCCCATCCGCGCAGCCAGGTTCGACAGATCATGCAGCCGCAGCTGGTCGTTTGGGCGCCGCCTCAGGGTCAGCGCCAGATAGGCGCGGTCGCCGAACCTGTCGCGCAGCCGCCGCAGGTGCAGCGCGCCGGCATCATCGGCCTGATCGGGGATCAGGACGGCGATCAGCCCCTCGGCGTAAAGGGCAAGGTCAGCCCATTCCAGGCGGCACGCCCCCTTGCCGGCGCGCGACTTGCCCAGTGACAGCAGCCGGCAAAGCCGGGACCATGCGGCGCGGTCGGTCGGATAGACCAGCACCGACATCCCGCCGACCAGATCCAGCCGGCAGCCGACGATCAGCCTGACGCCGCTGTCCTTTGCCGCCTCGTGCGCCCGCACGATCCCGGCCAGGCTGTTGCGGTCGGTGACGGCCAGCGCCTTCACTCCCAGCAGGGCGGCGGTGGCGAACAGCTCCTCGGCCGAGGATGCCCCGCGCAGGAACGAGAAATGCGTGGTGACCTGCAGCTCGGCATAGCTCATCCGAAGACCCCGTGCAGGAACCAGCGATGCGATCCGGTGGCGGCGTCCTCTCCGTCGCCTGAACGGAACAACCAGTATCGTTCGCCGCTCTCGTCCTCGACGCGGAAGTAATCGCGCACCGCCGTCATCTCGGCGTCGCGCTTCCACCATTCGCCGAAGACCCGCTCGGGGCCGTCGGCGCAGCGCACCCGGCGGCGGACGCCCTGCCATGAAAACCAGTTCGGCGGCTGGTCGGGCAAAAGCGCCATCGTATCGATCGGTTCGGGCCGCGGCAGCAGGCGCGAGGGGCGCGGCCAATGGCCGGGCCAGCCGGCGCCCACCGGCTCGGCCAGGGGCGGGATGCGCGCCACCGACCGTTCCGGCACGTCGCTGGCGACCGGCGCCAGCCGATAGACGGACCGTGCGCCGACGCGGTTCACCAGCGTGTCGATCAGCCCCGAAATGTCCGGCGCCGCCGCCTCCAGCAAGGTGCTGGCCTGGTGCGGCACCAGGGGTTCGGCGATGGTGGCGGCCAGCGTCATCACCTCGATCCCGAAGCCGGGTGCGATGGTCTCGATCCGGTCGCACAGAAGACGCGTCAGGCGCGCAGGGTCGCGCTGCGGGACCGCCAGGCCCACGCGCACCGTCTCGATCCGGTTGTCGACGCGGGTGCAGAGAAGGTCCAGGCGTCGCGCGCCCAGGCCCCGCTCCTCCAACGCCTGGCAGAGCCGGGGGACCAGCTTGCCGATATATCGGGCGATGGTCTCGGGGGCGGCGATGGGTTCGGCGAAGGCGCGGCGGATCTCGATCAGCCCTTCGGGGCGCAAGGGGGCGATCGGTTCGGCGGCGTCTCCAAGCGCCTGGTCAAGCCGCCGGCAGAGATCCGGGCCGAAGCGCCGGGTCAGCGGCGCGCGGGGCTGGCCGATCAGGTCGCCGATGCTGGCAAAGCCAAGCGTCTGCAGCCCCGACACCGTGGCGGGCGCCAGCCGCAGCGCCCCAAGCGGCAGGGCGGCCAGCGCAGCCTCGGCCGTGCCGGGAGCCGCGATGACTGTGGGGTCCGCCACATGGCGCGCCAGGGCATGCGCCGCGCCCCAGCTGTCGGCGATGGCCGCCCGCGCGCTGACGCCAGACAGGGCCAGCCGGCCCAGCAGCGCCTCCAGCATGGCCGCCTCGCCGCCATGGAGGTGATCCGCGCCAGTCGAATCGATTACCACCCCGTCGGGCGGATCGGCCGCCACGATCGGAGAGATCCGCTGCAGGACCCACAGCGCCAACCGTTCCAGGCTTTCGAAATCGGCGTTCGGATCGGCGGGTTCGATCCGCAGGTCGGGGACCAGCGCCTGCGCCTTGACGACCGGCATGCCGGGCCGCAGCCCCAGGGCCTGTGCCGCAGGACAGGCGGCGGTGACCAGCCGGCGGTTGCCGGCGCGGCCCGCCAGGATCAGCGGCTTATCCGAAGGCGCGTCCTCCTGCCGCCGCAGCCGGTCGATCGGCCACATCGGCAGGAAGACCGAGACGACCCGAGCCATCGCAAGCCTCCAGTTCGATATCCAGACATTCCCCCGCCCGCGCGCGGATCAGCTCGATCAGCCAGCGGGCGCGGCCCACCCCCGGCACCGGCAGGGGCGCCGAGGGCAGGACCGAGATCCGCCAGCGCGTCATCGCCGCCGTGGGCAGGCCAAAGTCGCCCGCATCGGCCTGTCGCCGCCAGCGGCGCAGCACGATGCCCATGGTCCCCGTGCCCTTGGCTGCCAGGTGCAGCCGGCGCGAGGCGGTCATCGACAGGTGCCCCACATCGCCCACCACCGCCGCCAGCCCGCCATGGCGCAGCCCCTCCTCCATCGAGGCGAGGACCGTGCGGTCCTCGCCCGCCTCAAGATGGATCACCCGGTCGGGCGGCAGGCCCGCCTGCTCCAGCCCCGGTGCGAAGAGATCGGCCTGCGTCACGCACCACAGGACCTGGCCCGGCAGGCGTGCCGCGATGCCGGCCGCAAAACAGGCGGCCGCCGCGCCGTCGACGGTCCCGTTGCCGCCGCCCGCCACCTCGTGCAGCGCGCCAAACGCCAGCCCGCCCTGCGGCAGCCGCCGGTCCAGCGCATCCAAGCCGAAAGGCAGCACGCCCTGCACACGCCGGCCATCGCCCTCCAACTGGGCGATGCGGGCACGAAGCAGGGCAAGATTGCGGTCACGCATGGATGATCAACAGTTGACGTGGCTATATGTTCCCTTTTTGTTCCTACACTCTCGCCAAGTCAATCGGCCGTCGCCAATCGTGACGACAACCTTATTCTTGACTATTTACATTGGGTATAATAGCCGGGTCTTCTTATGCGAAAGGACGCCTCCATGCAGATGACCGCCGATTTTCCCACTGCGCGAGGACAGGCCTTGATGGGCACGATGACCAAGCATTTCAGTCACAAGATCCCGGTTACGCTGACGGACAACCAAGCTGAACTGCGCTTCGAGATGGGCGAGGCGCGCGTCACCGTCATCCCGAACGGCCTGCGCCTGGCGCTGAACGCCGCCGATGCCGACCGGCTTGGGCGCCTGCGTGACGTGGTTGAACGCCACCTGATGCGCTTTGCCCACCGCGAGGATCCCTCGCCGCTGGATTGGGCGTCCGTCCCGACCTGACGGTCAGACCCGCGCCGGATCAATACAATTGACCCGCGCCGCACTCTCGGTGCATCCGGGCCGCTGATGTTTGAACCGCAGGCGCGCGCCAAGGAGGCCGAAGGGTGCTGTATCTGGGAATCGACGGCGGCGGGACCGGCTGCCGCGCAGCCATCGCCGATGCCAAGGGACGCATTCTGGGGCGGGGCACCGGCGGGCCTGCGAACATCAACTCGGATCCGCAGGGGGCGACGGTCAGCATTCTGGCCGCAGCCACCGCCGCCATGGTCGAGGCCGGGGTGCGGCCCCATGATCTATGCGCTGTGCTTGGTTTGGCAGGCGGCGGCATGGCGCAGGCAGCCGCGGCCATGCAAGCCCGCCTGCCCTTCGCGCAAAGCCGCGTCGTCAACGATGCCGTCACCGCCACCCGCGGAGCGCTTGGCCGCGCCGATGGCATCCTGCTGGCGGTCGGCACTGGATCGGTCCTTGCCGTTCAACGGGACGACCGGCTGCGCCAATACGGCGGGCGCGGCTTCCTGATGGGCGATGAGGGCAGCGGGGCAGTCCTGGGCCGAACGCTTCTGGGGCTGGCCATGCGCGCGGGCGACGGCTTCGTCCCTGACACGCCGCTGCTGGCGCGCATCCGCGACGATTTTGGCGGCTTCGAGGGGATCATCGCTTTCGGCAACCGCGCCACGCCGGCAGAGTTCGCGACCCTTGCGCCGCGTCTGGTCGGATCGGACGACCCGGCGGCGCGCCTGATCCTGGACGAGGCCGCGGCGCAGCTTTCGGCCGCGATCGGCGTCCTGCAGGACGGCCAGCGGCTGCCCGTGGTCTGTACGGGCGGGCTGGGGCCGGTCTATGCGGCGCGGCTGCAGGGCGACTGGCCAGTGCAACCGGCGCTGGGTGACGGCGTCGACGGCGCCCTGTCCCTAGCCCGCGACGGGGCCCTGCCATGACACGCCAAGTCCTGGCGCCCGGATGGCTGTTCGACGGCTGCGATCTGCTGCCCGAGCGGGCCGTCGTGATCGAGGGCGAGACGATCGCCGAGGTGATCCCGCGCCCGGCCGATCTTCAACCGTCACCGGGCATCCTTGCACCGGGCTTCGTCGACCTTCAGGTCAACGGCGGTGCGGGCCTGATGGTTGGCGCCGACACCGACGCGGACGCCTTGGCGCAGATCTGCGCAGCCCACCGTGCGCTGGGCTGCGCCGGGGTCCTGCCAACGCTGATCACCGACCGCCCCGAGGTGACCGCGCGCGTCCTGCAGGCCGGGTTCGAGGCCACCCGCGGGAACGTCGCGGGCTTTCTGGGCCTGCACCTGGAAGGGCCGCACCTGGACCCTCGGCGTGCTGGCGCACATGACCCGGCGCTGATTCGGCCAATGTCGGACACGGACCTGTCGCAGCTGATCGCGGCGGCGTCCCGGCTGCCCGCGCTGATGCTGACCGTCGCGCCAGAGGCGGTCAGCCCGGCCCAGATCGCGGCGTTGTCCGGCGCCGGGATCATCGTCAGCCTGGGCCACAGCGACTGCTCCCTGCCCGCGGCGCAGGCAGCCTTCGCGGCAGGCGCGGCGGCGGTGACGCATCTCTTCAACGCCATGAGCCCGATGGGCCATCGTCAGCCCGGACTGGTCGGCGCGGTGCTGGCAGGTGATGCCCATGCCGGAATCATCGCCGACGGCATCCATGTCGATCCGGCTGCGCTGGCGGTGGCGCTGCGGGCGCGCCCGAACGGGCTGTTCCTGGTCAGCGACTGCATGGCCGTGGCGGGCACAAGTCTGCCCGAGTTCACGCTGCAGGGCCGCCGCATCCTGCGCCGCGATGGCCGGCTGACCCTGCAGGACGGTACGCTGGCAGGCGCGGACCTGCGGCTGGACCGCGCCATGCAGGTGATGGTCGGCGCGGGGGCGACGCGGGCGCGGGCGCTGTCCATGGCGACCTCGGTTCCGGCCGGGCTGATCGGCTCGCCGCTAGGGCGCATCTCCAGCGGCCGACCGGCCGACCTGGTGTGGCTGAACGACGACCTGACGTTGCGTGGCAAGCCTGATTCAGCTTCAGGCTGATCCGCGCCGGACCGCCACCCCGCGTCACGGTCGTGCCGTCGCGGAATTTCATGCTGCAGCGCCGCATTTGGGGTGGTCACCAAGCGGCGCTGGTTCTAGCATGGGGGCTTGTCGACACCGGGCACATCGCGATCATCGGACATGGGATCAGACAGCACAGGCGGAGACGTCAGCCAATTCGACCCGCCTGCGCAATCGCTCGGTAGGTCCGTCAGCCGGGGTGCGGCTGTCACCGGCGGCGCGCAGATCGTCAAGCTCGGCTGCCAGATCACCTCGGTGATCGTGCTGTCGCGCCTGCTCCAGCCCGAGGACTTCGGCATCGTCGCCATGGCCGCGCCGGTCGTGGCCTTCGTGGGGCTGTTCCAGGACATGGGCCTGACCCAGGCGACGGTCCAGAAGAAGGGCCTGACCCATGCCGAAGTGAACAGCCTCTTCTGGATCAACATGGCGGTCAGCGCGCTGCTGGGCGCGCTGATGATCCTGATCTCTCCGCTGGTCGCCGACTTCTACGGCGAACCGCTGGTCGCGCCGCTTGTTGCCGCCATGAGCCTGCAGTTGCTGATCCTGGGATCGGGCGCGCAGCACGCGGCGCTGGTCACGCGGCGGATGGATTTCGGCAGGCTGGCGGTCATCGACAGCATCGCCGCAGTGCTGGGGCTGGGGGCGGCGATCGTCTTCGCCTATGTGACGCGATCCTTCTGGGCGCTGTTCGTCGGCGGCCTGACCACGATGACCATCGGAACGCTTGGCGTCTGGACCAGTTCGCGCTGGCGCCCAGGCATCCCGCGATGGGTCACCGGCGCGGGCGGCATGGTCAGCTTCGGCGCCGGCATCACGGGCTTCAACTTCGCCAACTATTTCGCGCGGAATCTGGACCACATCCTGATCGGCCGCCGTTGGGGGAATGCCGAACTGGGCCTTTACGACCGCGCCAACCGGCTGCTGCTGTTCCCGCTGCAGCAGGTCACCTATCCGCTCGGCAAGGTCATGGTCCCGGCCCTGTCGCGCATGGGATCCGAGCCCGAGCGCTATCGCCGGGCCTATCTGCGCGTCGCGCCGCTCTTGCTGTTCGTGGCCCTGCCCGGGGTCGCCGTGGCCATCGCCATGGCAGACCTGCTGATCCCGCTGGCCCTTGGGCAGCAGTGGCAGGACAGCGCGATGATCTTCCAGGCCCTGGGCTTCGCCGGGCTGCTGCAGCCGCTCAACAGCCCGGCGGGCTGGCTGTTCATCAGCCAGGGCCGATCGATGGACTTCATGCGCTGGGGCATCTTCGGGGCGGCGACCACGTCGGTCGCCTTCGTCATCGGCCTGCCCTTCGGCGCCGCCGGCGTGGCACTGGCCTATGCGATCCACGAATACCTGCGCACGCCGCTGCTGTGGCTTTATGTCGGGCGGACCGGGCCGGTCCAGGCCCGCCACGTGCTGCGCGCCACGCTGCCCTTCGTGCTGGGCGCGCATGTCGCCGTCGGCGCCGTGATGCTGCTGGCCCCGCACCTGCCGGCCAACCCGGTCGCCGCGCTGCTGTTGGCGACGCTGGCAAGCTATGGCATCGTGGCGGGTGTCGGCGCGCTGTTCGCCGCAGGCCGCGACACGCTGGCCGAGATCTGGACGCTGGCGTCTAAGGCGCTGTCGTCGCGAACCCGCAACAGAATGGCCTGACAAGGGACCGGCGCCGGTCAACACGGATGGAGAAGATGAACTACCGCTCTTTGGCTGATTTGAACGCCACGATCATCAACAACCTGAACCGCCTGCCCGGCGAGATCGACCTTGTGGTGGGCATCCCGCGCAGCGGGCTGCTTGCGGCGAACCTGCTCAGCCTGGTGACCAACATCCCGCTGACCGATCTGGATTCGCTGATCGAGGGGCGGATCTATTCCTCGGGGCGCACCAAGCGGACCGCGCGGCTGGACCGCGGCCTGGCCGACGTCCGCAGGATCCTGGTGCTGGACGACAGCATCGGCAGCGGCAAGTCGATGATCGAAGCCCGCGAAAAGGTCGCCGCCGCAGGGCTTGATGTCGAGTTCATCTTCGCCGCCGTCTACGGCGTCGAGACCAGCCACCCCGAGGCCGACTTCATCTTCGAAAAAGTGCCGCACCCGCGCATGTTCCAGTGGAACTTCATGCACCACGTCATGCTGGAACAGGCCTGCGTCGACATCGACGGCGTCCTCTGCCTGGACCCTTCCGAGCAGGAGAACGACGACGGCGAGGCCTATCGCCGCTTCCTGGCCGAGGCGGTTCCACTGCACACGACCTCTCGTCGGCTGGGGTGGCTGGTCACCAGCCGGCTGGAGAAGTATCGCGACCTGACCGAGGCCTGGCTGGCACGTCAGGGCATCGAATACGGCCAGCTGGTCATGCTGGACCTGCCCAGCAAGGCCGAACGCCAGCGCCTGGCCGCGCATGGCAGCTTCAAGGCGGACTTCTATCGCAAGTCCAACGCGCTTCTCTTCATCGAGAGCGAGGACCGGCAGGCCCAGGCCATCGCGCAGCTGTCAGGCAAGCCCGTCCTTTCGGTTGAGACGCACGAGATCCACGTGCCGGGCAAGCTGTCCTCGGGGGCGGTGCGGCGCAAGGTGCAGAACCTGCCGACCAGTCTCAGGCGGCGGGCGCTGGCGCAGGTGGGCCTGGCAGGCACCGGCGGCGAAAGCGGCCTGCAGACGCTGAAAAGGGTCATCCGGTCGAAGGTGCTGCCGCGGTAACGTGGGACGAACGGCCCTCAAGGCCACGGTTTTCAGGAAGGTAAGGCGTTCATGGTCAATGTTCTTTTCGCGGGCGGCAACGGCTACACGCCCGAATTCAGCGGTGGCGTCCAGTCAAGCACCCATCACCTGGCCCGGCAGCTGCAGGCGGCGGGCCACCAGCCGTCGGTGCTGGCGGCCTTGTTCGGCGGCGGCTTCTTCGGATTCAAGAGCCGGGCGAAGCTGAAGCTGTCGCGCCAGCCCGCAGTGATCGACGACTACCCCGGCTATCCCGTCGTGCGCGCCTGGTTCCCGTGGGAGGCCGCCGAGTTCGCGACCCGCAAGCTGCGGCCCGACGTGGCCGTCGTGCAGTGCCACAAGTCCGTGCCGATCGGAAAGGCATTGCAGGCCTGCGACGTGCCGCTGGTCGTCTACCTCCGCAACGTCGAGTTCCACGAGCTGGGCGGCGATCTGCGCGAACTGACCTCGGCCCGCTATATCGCCAATTCAGACTTCACGGCCCGCGCATACAAGGACCGGTTCGGCATCGATTCGGTGGTCATCCCGCCGACCATCGATCCGGTGCAGTACCGCACCGGCAGCAGCAAGGACTTCGTCACGCTGATCAACCCCTATGCCGAAAAAGGGTTTGAAAAGGCCGTGGCCATTGCGGAGCAGTGCCCCGAGATCCAGTTCCTGTTCGTGGAAAGCTGGAAGCTGGACGACGATCACCGGGCGCGGATCGAAAAGATCATCGCACCGCTGAAGAACGTCCGGCTCGAGGGGCGGACAAGCGACATGAAGACCGTCTATGGCCGGACACGGATCCTTTTGGCACCCAGCAAGTGGGAAGAGGCTTGGGGCCGGGTCGCCTCGGAAGCGCATTGCAGCGGCATCCCGGTCGTGGGCTCGCGTCGCGGCGGGCTGCCGGAGGCGATCGGCAAGGGCGGAGTCGTCCTGGATTATGACGCCCCGCTGGAGGACTGGGTGGGCGCCGTCAGGCGGCTCTGGTCGGACAAGGTGCATTACGAACAGCTGTCTGAAGCGGCCTTCGAATTCTCGAAGCGCCCGCAGATGCAACTGGACAACCAGTTCGCCCTGTTCCTGGACACGATCACCGAAGCCGCGGCATCGTCCTGGGACACCCGCCGCGCCGGCTGACCGCCATCTTGCAGCGCAGGATCGCATGCCCTATATCTGGGGTGTTCGGAGCAATCCGGACTATGGACATAAACGCGCTCGTAATAAGCGGATCGGACCCGGGGGCGGTACCCGGCGGCTCCACCAGATCACCCTCGTTGGGGGACAATGGGGCCGAAACAGGATCGACGAACGTCTAAAGGGGTTTGCTTTGTCTCGGTGAGCTACCACCGATATCGGTGCAAATTGTACAGTTGCCAACGACAACCGTGCTCCGGTCGCGCTGGCTGCGTAAGCAGTCCGCAAGATCGAAACCTAAGCCCTTGCGCCTAGCAGCGTAAGGCGGGGCCCGCAGGAGCCTGGCAACAGAATCCTGCACCTTCCCCCCCTCTCACCCCCTTCCCTGGCGCAGCCCCTTCAGCAGCGGCAGCGCCAGAAGCGCGACCGTCGCGATGACGAAGCCGCAGGCGACCGGGCGTTCCACGAAAGTCATCAGATCGCCGCGCGACACCAGCAGGGCGCGGCGCAGGTTTGTCTCGATCAGCGGGCCAAGGACGAAGCCTAGAAGCAGCAGCGCCGGGCTGAAGGCCGCGACCGCCAGAGCATAGCCGATGGCGCCGATGCCTGCGACCATGACGATGTCGAAGGTCGACCCACGCACCGAATAGACGCCCAGGCAGACGAAAACGATGATCGCCGGATAGAGCCAGCGGAACGGGATGCGCAGCATCGACACCCAGATGCCGATCAGCGGCAGGTTCAGCGCTAGCAGGAACAGGTTCCCGATCCCGAAGCTAACGACCAGTCCCCAGAACATGTCGGGATGGGCCTCCAGCATCATTGGCCCTGGCTGGATGCCGTGGATGACCAGCGCCCCCAGCATCAGCGCCATGATCGGATCGCCCGGGATACCAAGCGTCAGCGTCGGCACGAAGGCGGTGATCGCGGCCGAGTTGTTGGCCGCCTCGGGGCCGGCGATCCCCTCGATCGCGCCTTGGCCGAAGCGTTCCGGGTGGCGGGCGACGCGGCGCTCCAGCGCATAGCCCAGGAAGGACGAGATCGTGGACCCCGTCCCCGGCAGCGCCCCGAAGAACCCGCCCAGGGCCGTGCCGCGCCCGATGGGGGCCACGATCCGGCGCAGGTCGTCGCGCGTAGGCACCAGCTGGCGCAGGGACACATGCGGCGGCGGGCCGTCGCGTTCGGCCTTGCGGATGTTGCCAATGACCTCGGCCAGTCCGAACAACCCCATGGCCAGCGCCACCAGGTTGATCCCGTCCAGCAGCTGCACCTGGCCGAAGGTGAACCGCTGCACGCCCGAATTCACGTCGGTGCCGACGCAGCCCAGAAGCACGCCCAGCACGACCATCGACAGGCTTTTCGCGGGCCGCCCCTCGCCGATGGTCGAGGCCGCGACAAGCCCCATCACCATCATCGCCGCGTACTCGGCCGCGCCGAAGCTGGTCGCCAGCCGCCCCAGCACGCCCGCCAACGCGACAAGGATCACAATGCCCAGCATGGACCCCGCGAAAGAAGACACCATCGCGGTAAATAGCGCGACCCCTGCCCGCCCCTGCTGGGCCATCGGGTATCCGTCCAGCGTCGTCACCGCCGATTGCGGCGTTCCCGGCAGGCGCAGAAGGATCGAGGCCACCGCGCCGCCGTACTGCGCGCCGTAATAGACGGCCGCCAGCATGACCAGCGCCGCCTCGGACGAGATGTAGTAGGTGATCGGCAGCAGCAGCGTGATGGCGGCCATCGCGCCGATGCCCGGCAGCACGCCGACCAGCGTGCCCAGCAGCGCCCCGAAGAGGCTGTAGATCAGCACCGACGGCTGCAACGCGACGGTCAGCCCGTGGGCCAGGCCTTCCAGAGTGGTCATGTCAGAAGCTCCGCGGCCAGACGGGGATCGGCATGTCGAGGCCGCCGATGAACAGAACCCAGGTCAATGCCGTGACGGCGATGGTCAGCACCAGTCGCCAGACGATGCCGCGACGCGGCGCCACGGCCGAGGCGATCAGCACCGTCAGCGCCGTCGTCGGCACAAGCCCCGCCCGGTTCAGAAGCAGCCCGAACACCAAAAGTGCGCCGACGACGCCCACGGTTTCCGGCCAGGCGAAATGGCGCGACGTGCCGGGGCGGCCAAGGGCCGGCACCGCCACCAGCAGCCCGAGCGCCGCCAGGATCAGGCCCAGGACCACCGGGAAGAAACCCGGCCCCATGCGCCGCAGGCTGCCGAAATCGTAATGGGCGGCCGCCCATGCCGCAACGGCCAGCCCCACCAACGCCAAGACGCCGCCCCAGGCGGCATCGTGCAGATCGCGCCGCATGACCGCGGCGATCAGTTCGCCGCCTGCGTGCGGTCAATCACGCCGCCCCACATGGCGGTGTCGTCGGTGATGCGCTGCGCCAGATCCCCGGGGGTGCCGGGGTGCGCCTGCCAGCCGATGGCCAGCAGCTGGTCACGCACCTCGGGATCGTTCAGGATGGTGTTGAGCTCGGTGTTCAGACGCTCGACGATGGCGGGGTCGGTGCCGGCGGGGGCGATCATCGCGTTCCACAGCTCGGCCCGGAAATCGTCGGGCAGGCCCGCCTGGCCCGCCATGACCGGCACGTCAGGCACCTGCGCAAAGGGTTCGGCCGAGGTGACGCCCAGCATCTTCATTGTCCCGGCCTCGACATGGGGCAGCGCAGCCGAGGGGGCCATGAAGCCGCTGTCGATCTCTCCTCCCAGGATCGAGGTCGTGACCTCGGCATAGCTCTGGAAGGGGATGTGGAACAGCTGGACGCCGGCCGCGTCGGCGAAGAGCTCTGCCGTCAAGTGCGCACCAGACCCTTCGCCGACCGAGCCATAGCTGATCGCCTCGGGCTCGGCGGCGGCGTCGATGAAGCCCTGAATGTCGTCGGCCGGAAAGTCGGCGCCGACGGCCAGCACCAGCGGGCTGGTCGCGATCAGGCCAACCGGGGCGATGTCGGCCACGGGGTCATAGCCCAGGTCCGGGATCAGCCGCGGCGCAGTGGTCAGCGGGCCGTTGATGTTGATGCCGATGCTGTAGTCGTCGTTGCCCCGCGCCAGCATCTGCTGGATGGCGATGACGCCGCCGGCGCCAGGCTTGTTTTCCACCACGACGGGCTGGCCGATCGCCTCGGCCAGGGGTTCGGCAACAAGGCGCGCGATGGTGTCGGGCGACGATCCGGCCGGGAAGCCCACGAAGACGTGCAGCGGCTCGGACGGCCAGTCTTGGGCCGCGGCGGCGGTGGCGGTGGCGACGGTGCCGGCCAGGATGCTGGCAAGGGCAAGACTGCGGCGCAGGTCGGTCATGTAAAGGTTCCCCCCCGGAGTGTTCATGCTGTCAGCTTGTTCGACCTTTCGGGGCCCCGCGTCAATGCGCAGGGTCGCGGCCTGCGCGTCAGTCGACGCGCTGCCAGGTCCCGGCTGTGCGGCAGATAGTCATCACGCAGCCGGCCACCTCCAGCAGGTCGCCGCGCAGGACAAGCCGGGCAGCATAGCCGCGCCGGTTCTCAGGGTTGACGATCCGGCCCTGACCATAGCCGCCGTCGCCCGTCGCGGCCACGCCGTCCAAAATCAGTGCACCCGCATCGCCCGGAACCTCACGCCCGGCGGCGTCGAAGCTCCGCTCGAGCCGCCCGCAAAGACGGTCGCCGCAGGGCGCGATGCGCACATGGCCATACCCGCCGTCCCGGCCGGCCTGCGTCCGCCACATCCCCGTCAGGGGGTCGGCGGCCCAAGCCGGGACAGCCGTCAGCAACAGACCGGAAAGGATCACCGCGCGCTTCATATCGCCATGATAGCGGCCGGGCGCGCGCCTTGAAAGCCGGCACCGCTACCCCCGGCAGCAAGCCGCCAGCCCCACAATGCGGTTGCAAACCCCTTCAGCACACGTTCATCATGTGCAGCGACGCCACGGGAGGGCGGCATATCGCGCAGGATCGGCGCGCAACCGGAACGGGGGGATTGAAGACCATGACTCTGGCACGATTGACTGGCCTGGCACTTGCCACGGCGCTGAGCCTGGGGACGGCATCTGCGGAAACGCTGCGCCTGTCGCACAATGTCGGCGACGGCACGACCTGGCAGAAGGGCGCCGAGAAATTCGGAGAGATCGTCGCCGAACGCAGCGGCGGGGACATCGACGTCCGCGTCTTTCCGAACGCGCAGTTGGCCGGCGGCGACCAGATGCGCCAGGCCGACATGGTGGGCCGCGGGGCGCTGGACCTGGTCGTGACCTCGGCCATCAACGTGACGCCGCTGGTGCCTGAAATGGCGGTCTTCTCGCTGCCCTACCTCTATGACAGCTACGAACAGGTCGACGCCACCACCGCCGAAGGCGGCCCGGCCGACATGCTGTCAGAGATCCTGCTGGACAAGGGCATCGTCGTCCTGGCCTGGGGCGAGAACGGGTTCCGCGAAGTCACCAACAACACCCGCCCGATCAAGTCGCCCGAGGACATGAAGGGCCTGAACATGCGCGTGGCGGGTCCGATGTATATCGACGTGATGAACGCGCTTGGCGCCAACCCCCAGCAGATGCAGTGGAGCGAGACGCTGACCGCGCTGCAGCAGGGCGTGGTGGACGGGCAGGAAAACCCGATCGGCGCCGTGATCATCCCGCAGCAGGTCTACGAGATGCAGAAATACCTGACGACCTGGCACTATTCCTATGACCCGATCTTCCTCGGGATCTCGAAGCAGAAGTGGGACAGCTACGACGCAGAGACCCAGACGATGCTGCGCGAGGCCGCCGAGGAGGCGATGACCTGGCAGCGCCAGATCACCCGCGAAGGCACCGCCGAAGGCATCGGCTTCCTGCGCGATCACGGGATGGAGGTCTATGAGCCCACCCCCGAGGAACTGGCCGTCTTCCGCGAGGCGACGCAGCCGGCCTTCGACCAGTGGGCCGAACGTGTCGGCCCCCAAATCGTGGGCGCCTTCCAGACAGCCATCGACGGCGCCAACTGACGGCGCGGGCCGCAAGGCCCGCCCCCCCCCCCACCCCCGGTCCTCCTGCTCGCCGTCCGCCGGCCGGACGCGGAAAAGCTGCGCTGCGCCCGGCGGGTCCTGGCCAAGGAGGTG
>JAYZBS010000140.1:0-6226 GCA_036338635.1 Pseudomonadota bacterium
CCTGATCGAGATGTTCAACTTCCAATTCATCAACCAGACCCTGAACGGTGGCGCCGATCCGCGGATCACGTCCTATTTTTCGAACTCGGTGCTGGGGATGGACCACGGTCCGGCCACGGGAAAGGTGGCCGAGTTGCTGGCGCCCTTCGCCCAGGACCTGCCCCCCGGCACGATCGACGGCTATTCCCTGCCCGAAGGGAGTGAGCGGGCGATGGACCGCGCCGCCATCCGGCGCGCGCTTGCGCTGATGGAGGAGGCGGGCTGGACGGTGCAGGACGGGCGCCTGAAGAATGCGGCCGGTCAGCCGTTCGAGTTCGAGATCCTGCTGAACCAGAACGGAAGCGCCATGCGCAGCGGTTCAGAAGTCCAGCAGATCGTCAACATCTATGTCGAGGCGCTGCGCCCACTCGGCATCACCCCACGCGTAACGACCTTGGACAGCGCCCAATATGTCGAACGCACGAACAACTATCGATTCGACATGACCTGGTACGAACGCGGCCTGTCGCTGTCGCCAGGAACCGAGCAGCGCCTCTATTGGGGTTCGGACGGCGTCGACACCCCTGGCAGCCGCAACTGGATGGGCATGAACAGCCCTGCGGCCGACGCGATGATTGACGCCATGATCGCGGCCGACACGACCGAAGATTTCACCGCCGCCGTCAAGGCGCTGGACCGTGTGCTGACCGCCGGGCGACATGTCATTCCCGTCAGCTTCTCACCCATATCGCGGCTGGCTCATGCCGCGGATCTGAAATATCCTGACCGCAAACCGATCTACGGAGACTGGCCGGGCTTTCTTCCCGAAGTCTGGTGGCAGGAGGCGAACTGATGCGGATCTTTTGGGTTACATTCCTGGCCTGTGGGATACTGGCCGGATGCAACACAGTCGCCGGAGTGGGCGAGGATATCACGGGGACGGCGCGTTGGTTCCAAGGCGCCCTTCCTGCAGGAGGTTATTGATGAAGTGGCACCACGTTCAGGAAAACTGGTCCGCCTTCTACGAGGCGATCATCGACAAGTGGCCAGAGGCGGATGAAGGGGATCTGGACGAGATCGACGGCGACCAGCGCGCCTTCGTCGCCTACCTGGCCGATGTCACCGGGCAAGAGCCCGAGGAGATCCGTGAAGAGCTGCGCGAATGGCTGATCGGAGAAATTCCGTCGGACGTCGTCATGGACCCGACGCATGACGACCACTCGCTGCGCCTCAGCGGCAAGTTCGTCAACGAGGGCGAGGATGAATACGCCGACGACGCCAGCTTCGGCGACGACCGCGAGGAACCGGGCGACTGAGCCCGGCGACCTTGAACCCTGACCGCCCGGCATCCGATCGACGCCGGGTGGCGCCACAGCATCAACGGTTGAGATCGCAGCCAGCTTCTGTCACATGACCGCCTCCGAGTTGACCCGTAACGGATCGAAAAGGCGGACGAAGATGTCCAGCACGTTGAAGATTGCCATCGGCAGCATTCTTGTGGGACTTGCCGTCCTGGCGCTCAAGACCCTGGCGTGGCGGGTGACTGGCTCGGTTGCGTTGATGTCCGACGCGCTGGAAAGCATCGTCAACGTGGCCACCGCCATCGCGGCCCTCGTTGCAATTCGGGTGGCGCAGCGACCTGCCGATCAGGGGCACCCCTACGGGCATCACAAGGCCGAGTTCTTCAGCGCCGTCCTCGAGGGCGTGCTGATCATTTCTGCCGCCCTCCTGATCCTGCGGGAGGCGTGGTTCGCCTTCCAGTCACCACGGGTGATCGGCGACGTGGGACTGGGCATGGCAATAAACTTGGGTGCGGGCGCGCTGAATGCCGCCTGGTGCTGGGTACTGCTGCGGCAGGGCCGGCGCCTGCGGTCGCCCGCGCTGGTGGCCGATGGGCATCACCTGCTGTCCGACGTCGTGTCGTCAGCGGGCGTGCTTCTTGGCGTGGGCTTGGCCGTCGCGACCGGCTGGACCATTCTTGATCCGCTGCTGGCGATGCTGGTCGGGGTCAACATCCTCTGGTCAGGATGGAAGGTCATGGCAACCTCGCTGTCGGGGCTGATGGACGAGGCCGTCCCCGAGAAGACGCTGGCCGCTATTCGCGACATCATCTCGGACAAGGCCAGCGGCGCATTGGAGGCCCATGACCTGCGGACCCGTCACGCCGGCGCCGTCACCTTCATCGACTTCCATCTGGTAGTGGACGGACAGACAACGGTGGCCGACGCCCATGACATCTGCGACCGGGTCGAAAGCAGCCTCAAGGCCCGCCTGCCCGACGCGCAGATCACCATTCATGTCGAACCCGAACACAAGGCCAAGCATTCGGGCGTGCTGGTGATCTAGGCCGCCAGTCGCACCCAGACGGGCACGTGGTCGCTTGGCTTCTCTCCAGCACGGGCATCGCGGTCCACACCGGTTTCGACCATCATGTCGGCCGCCTGAGGCGACAAAAGCAGATGGTCGATTCGAATGCCGTTGTCACGCTGCCAGGAGTTCGCCTGATAGTCCCAGAACGTGAACGGTCCGCGCGTGGCCCAGGGATCGCGAATGCGCACAGCGTCCGTCCAGCCCTGGTTTACGATGGCGCGAAAGGCTGCCCGGCTTTGCGGCAGGAACAGCGCGTCCTCCACCCAGGCCTCGGGACGGGCCGCGTCGCGCGGCTCCGGGATGATGTTGTAATCACCCAGCATGACGACCGGCATCTCGGATGCCAACAGTTCGGCGGCGCGGCGGCGCAGACGCTCCATCCAGGCCAGCTTGTAATCGTATTTCGGCCCCGGCGCCGGGTTTCCATTCGGAAGGTACAGCCCTGCGATGCGGACGGCCTGGGCGCCGATGACGGTCGCCTCGATGTATCGGGCCTGCTCATCCGCCTCGTCGCCGGGCAGGCCGCGCGTCACGTCATCGAGCGGCAGCTTCGACAGGATGGCAACGCCATTGAAGCCCTTCTGGCCGTGCGTCTCGACGCTCCAGCCCTGGTCTTGGAAGTGCTCGCGCGGGAACGCCTCATCTACGGACTTGATTTCCTGCAGGACGACCAGATCGGCGTCGGTCGCCGCCAGCCAGTCTGTCAGCGCCTGGACGCGGGCCTTGACGCCGTTGATATTGAAGCTTGCGATTTTCATGCGGCGCATCTTTAGCCGAGGTCATGCGTTTGGCAACCGTAACCGTCAACGAGGCCCAAGATGCTGCGCGCCATGATCCTGGCCCTGCTGCTGCCCATCTCGGCCATGGCCGCGCCGCGCCCCGTGACCGGCCTGCTGACCAAGGGCAGCGACCTGCCGGCAACGATCCCGCTGCAGGTCCGCGCGTCTGGCGACCGAGACCACGCCATTATCCTTCAGGATCAGGACAGCCGGCCGGTCATCAGCGGGTATCTTCGCGGCGGCGAGGTGCTACGCCTGCTTGTGCCGCCTGGACGCCACAGTCTGGTCATCGCCGCGGGACAACCCGAAGACTGGCAGGGCATCGACCGCCTGTTCGGCGAAGACACCGAGGCACTGGACATGCCGCTGACCTTTCGCATCGACGGGAACCGTCGGATCGGCCATTCGATCGTGCTGATTTACAGCGACGGCAGCCTCAGCATCACCGACCGCCAGGATCGGACGATCTGTCAGATCGCCAACTGGGATATCAAGCGCAGGGTGCAGATCGCACCAGGCGGCACCGTTCTGCGCTGGTTGGACCCGCAGCTTGAAACCCGCAGCCGCCCCTGCGACTAGATCGAGAAGGACGTCCCGCAGCCGCAGCTGCTGGTGGCGTTCGGGTTCTCGATCACGAAGCGTGCGCCGATCAGCTCATCGGTGAAATCGATGACCGCGCCCGCCAGGTAGGGCAGCGACACCGGGTCCACAACCACGGCCTGCCCCTCGCCTTCGATCACAAGGTCGTCGCCCTCGGGACGGTCCAGCCGGATGTCATACTGGAACCCCGAACAGCCCCCGCCCGCCACGGCCACGCGCAGGGGCACCGGGTCCTTCCCGGCGTTGATCTGGGCCAAGCGCTGAAATGCGCGTTCGGTGACTTTCGGCGGCAGGTTCATGGGGCGTTCCCGTTTTCGTCCGTAGGCTTCAAATATAGGCTCGGCCCCGACGTCCCGCAAGGAAGGCCCTGCCCCGTGACTGCCATCTATGCCTGCCAGCCCCAAGACAGCCGCGGGCGCCTGTTCCACGAAAGCCTCTCGACCTTCCGGTCCCCGTGGCAGCGCGACCGTGACCGGATCATCCATTCCAGTGCCTTTCGGCGGCTGAAGCACAAGACGCAGGTTTTCGTCGAACATGACGGCGACGCCTATCGCGGCGACTACTTCCGCACCCGTTTGACCCACACGATCGAGGTCGCTCAGGTCGCCCGCACCATCGCAGGCGCACTTGGACTGAACGCGGACCTGGCCGAAACGGTGGCCTTGGCCCATGACTTGGGCCATCCCCCTTTCGGCCATACCGGCGAAGACGCTCTGGCTGCGTTGATGGAGCCCTATGGCGGGTTTGATCACAACGCGCAGGCGCTGCGCATCGTGACCAGGCTGGAACGGCACTATGCCGATTTCGATGGGTTGAACCTGACCTGGGAAAGCCTTGAGGGTATCGCGAAGCACAATGGCCCGATCACCGGCAACCTGCCCTATGCATTGGCCGAGGTGAACGCGGCTTGGAACCTGGAACTGCACACGAACGCCAGCGCCGAGGCGCAGGTGGCGGCGGTGGCAGATGACGTCGCCTACAACCACCACGACCTGCATGACGGCCTTCGGGCAGACCTCTTCACCGAGGCCGAGCTGTCCGAGCTGCCGGTGATCGGGCCCGCCTTCGCCGAGGTGGACCGCCTCTACCCCGGCCTCGACCCTACCCGCCGCCGATACGAGGCGCTGCGCCGGGTCTTCGGCGTCATGGTCGAAGACGTCATCGCCGTCGCACAGAACCGACTGGCGGGGCTGCAGCCGCAATCCGCCGATGACATTCGGATGATGGACGGGCCGATCATCCGGTTCTCCAAGCCGCTCTACCAGAACATCAAGGCGATCAAGTCCTTCCTGTTCCAGCGCATGTACCGCGCCCCCTCCGTCGTCGTCGAACGCACCCGTGTCACGCAGATGCTGAACGACCTGTTCCCGCTGTTCCTGAACGATCCCGCGATGCTTCCCGACCAGTGGCGCGCGGCGGCGCTGGCGTTGCCCGATCACACCGAACGCGCGCGGCTGGTCCTCGACTATGTTGCGGGAATGACCGACCGCTACGCCATCGCGGAACATCAGCGGCTGATCGGGGCGAGCTGAACCCTTTCGGCCCTGTCCGCGTTGTGGCGGCGACGCAAACACGAAAGGACAGCATCATGATCACGCGCAGCGGATCCGCGAAATGGGACGGCGGCCTGAAAGAGGGCAAAGGCCAGGTTTCGACCAAGTCGGGCGCCCTCGACGCCCAGCCCTATGGCTTCCAGACCCGGTTCGAAGACAAGCCCGGCACCAACCCCGAAGAACTGGTGGGCGCCGCCCATGCCTCGTGCTTCTCTATGGCGCTGGCCATGATGCTTGAACAAGAGGGGATTTCTGGCGTCTCGATCCAGACGACCTCCGAGATCTCGATGGACAAGGATGGCGAGGGCTTCGCCGTCAAGAAGGCACACCTGATCACGAAGATCACGGCAGACGCCGACGAGGCCAAGGTGAAGGAACTCGCCGAGAAAGCCAAGGCCGGCTGCCCCATCAGCAAGCTGCTGAACGCCGAGATCACGATGGACGCGCAGGTGGGGTAATCCCGGGCGGGTCAGCTTGAGTTGGGAGGCCATCCACCCCCGTGGCAAGAGTTGATCCAGGACGTTGTTTCCTCGAGGTCGCATCGCGAAAGGTGCGGCCTTCGAAGTTCTCAAAAGCACGACTTGGCAAACCGTCTTTTAGATGAAGCTGTTGTGGATGCGTGTCTTTCCGTGCTGGTGAATCGTGATCGTCAGCGGACCATCCCTCGATCGTCGCTTTCTGGCAGCAGGCCGTCGTTTAGACAGCGCCTTGGGCGTCATCTTTGTGCTTCTTCAACACGCCCTCGGCCTTTTCCAATCCATGGTAAACCTGCGTGACACTCGAGATCATTGGGACGGCATTCCGAGTAAGCTTCGACAGCAAGGGTCACGAGTGATGGTCTGAGCAACATACGACCTTTTGGCGTGTCTACAACGGAATGGAAGTCGACGCCTTCAACTTGCTTCGGTACGGGATTACACCACTTCGCTCTGCGAGCGAAACCTT
>JAYZBS010000141.1:0-3784 GCA_036338635.1 Pseudomonadota bacterium
CGTCTTCGGCGAGAATTACGTGCAAGAGGCGCAGGGCAAGTGGCCCGGCTGGCGTGCCAGCCATCCCGGCGTCAAGGTCCACATGATTGGCCCCGTGCAGTCGAACAAGGCCAAGCCGGCGGTGCAGCTGTTCGATGCGATTCACACGCTGGACCGCATGACGCTGGCCCGCAAGCTGGCGCAGCAGATCGACGAACAGGGCCGCGCCCCCGACCTGTTCGTGCAGGTGAACACCGGCGACGAGCCGCAGAAGGCCGGGATCCTGGCGGATGAGCTGCCGGGGTTTCTGAGGTCCTGCCACGACCTGGGGCTGTCCCCGCAAGGCCTGATGTGCATCCCGCCCGAGGGCCAGGACCCGCTGCCGCATTTTCGTCTGCTGCGGCAGCTTGCGCAGGACCACGGGCTGCCCAACCTATCGATGGGGATGAGCGCCGATTTCGAGGCCGCCATCGCCGAAGGGGCGACCCATGTCCGCGTCGGCTCGGCCATCTTCGGCGCGCGGGACTACGGCACCGCCGGCTAGGTCGAGGCGGGCACGATCAGCCGCATCCCCGGTCGCGCCCGCCGCGCGATCCACAGCAGATGCGGGCGGGCGAAGGCGATGCAGCCCTCGGTTCCGAAGCGCGGCCTGCGCCACTGGTGCAGGAAGATGGCCGAGCCCCGACCGGGCAGGGCGCGGGGCCAGTTCCAGTCGGTCGTCATGACCAGATCATAGAGCGGATCAGGTCGCCGCAGCCGCTCGTGACTGGCCGCCAGCGGGACGCGGGCATGGTGATTGTAAGACGGATGCGCCGGATCGTCGCACCAGAGATCACTTGGCCCGATAGCGCGCGCCCAGGGCGCCGGGCGCGCCAGCCGGTCGGGACGGAACCACAGGCCGGTGATGCGATGCACTCCTGCGGGCGTCGCCCCGTCCCCCTCACGCTTGGCTGCCGTGACGCCTGACTTGCCGATGCTGCACGGGAAGATGCGTCCGTGGAAGCGCACCCCCTGCGGTGTCAGGACCAGGTCATCGGCACTCACAGCAGATGCCCCGATTTGCGCGCCTTGATGTCCAGATAGCCGGTGTTGTGCGGGTTGCGTGCCACGATCAGCGGCACGCGCTCGGCCACAGCGATGCCATGGCCCTCCATCATTGCGACTTTCCGAGGGTTGTTGGTCATCAGCCTGACCGAGCCGAAGCCCAGCCTGCGCAGCAGCGCCGCACCGATGCGGAAGTCGCGCTCGTCATCCTCGAAGCCCAGGCGGTGGTTCGCCTCGACCGTGTCGAAGCCCTGGTTCTGCAGGTCATAGGCCCGCATCTTGTTGGCCAGGCCGATGCCCCGCCCCTCCTGGTTCAGATATAGGAGCACCCCCGCACCCTCCTTGCCCATCGCCTCCAGCGCGGCGTTCAGCTGTGGGCCGCAGTCGCATTTCAGGCTGCCCAACACGTCGCCGGTGAAGCAGGCCGAATGAAGGCGCGCCAGCACCGGCTGGTCGCGCGGCGGATCGCCGATCTCGATGGCATAGTGCTCCTCACTGCCGTCGTCGGGGCGGAAGATGTGCAGGCGCGACCGCTCGGCCGCCATCAGCGGCAGGCGTGCGGCGGCCACGGGGGCCATCGCCGCCTCGGTCGCCAGCTGCGCCAGCGCGGCGCTGGCGGGCAGGCGGGTCAGCCCATCGGGCGCGAGGGTCGGCACCAGCAGCATGGCGGGAAGCAGCTCGGCCGACTTGGCCAGCGCGATGGCCGCCCGGTGGGCGGTGACGTCGCCGCCGCGCGCGGTTTCCAGCGGACCCTTCATCGGCGTCATCAGGTCGCCTGCCGGGTCGGCCAGCGCCCGCAGCCAGCGAATGTCCGCATCGGCGGGCAGAACGATTCGCGCCAGATCCCCATCATAGACCCGCGCCTTCAGCGTCTCGGCACGCCGCCCGGTCAGCACCAGGACCGCCGGCCCCAGCGCACGCAGATCGGCCAGCCGCTCGGGCGAGAGGGTCTCGACCGCGGCGGCCAGGTGATCGCCCAGAACCACGGGCAGGCCCATGCGCAGGTCGGCGCGGGCTCGGGCGATGGCTTCGGCAAGTGTCGGGATCAGGCTCATGGCGCCCCGTGATGTGAAACATTCTGAAACATAGCGCGCGATACCGACAACTCCATGTGAGAATTCCGACATGTCGCTGGACGGTCCGCACGGGCGTCCCCACTGATTGCCCCAAGCGAACCGAAGGAGGCAACATGCCCGGACTGAAAAAGATCCTGCTTGTCGATGACGAGGAAGACCTGCGCGAAGCCCTGGCCGAGCAGCTGGTCGCCACCGACGACTTCGACGTGACCGAGGCCGGCAGCGGCGCCGAAGCGGTCGAGGCCACCAAGAACGCCATCTTCGATCTGGTGGTGCTGGACGTCGGCCTGCCCGACACTGACGGACGAGAGCTGTGCAAGAAGCTGCGCAAGCTGAACGTGAAATGCCCCATCGTGATGCTGACGGGACACGACACCGACGCCGACACGATCCTGGGACTGGACGCTGGCGCGAACGACTATGTGACCAAGCCTTTCAAGTTCCCGGTCCTGCTGGCCCGCCTGCGCGCGCAGCTGCGCACGCACGAACAGTCCGAGGACGCGATCTTCCAGCTTGGGCCGTATACGTTCAAGCCGGCGATGAAGATGCTGATCGACGCCAAGGATCGCAAGGTCCGCCTGACCGAGAAGGAAACCAACATCCTCAAGTTCCTCTACCGCGCGCAGGACGGCGTCGTGCCGCGCGACGTGCTGCTGCACGAGGTGTGGGGCTATAACGCCGGCGTCACGACGCACACGCTGGAAACCCACATCTACCGCCTGCGCCAGAAGATCGAGCCGGACCCCTCGAATGCGCGGCTGCTGGTGACGGAATCGGGCGGTTACCGTCTGGTCGCATAATCGCCTGATCGGCGTTTTCCTGCCGCAGCGGCTTCGGCGGGAACCGCCGCCCGCCACGCACGTTGGACACCCGAAGCCCAGTGGTCGGTGGATGCGGCCACACTCCCCTCCCTCTCTGAGACCCCGGCGTTCCCGCGCCGGGGTTTTTTTCGAAGGATTTTATGCAGGGCTTGGCGTCGGCTTTCATGGCGGCCGGCGGAGAAGATCGGCGCATCGCCCGCATGCCAAGTCAGCAGGGCGGATCGCGCAGCATCTATCACGCCCATGACTGCCGATCGAGGCGGCTGTTCCTGCATCTGGAAACCGTCATCGCCAGCCCCGGCCCTGCCGAAATCGTCCAGCCTCCGCCGGACCGGTCGCAGAATGGCAGCCGTCGGCCCGTCATGAGGCCCCTGATCCTAGCTGCGGCCGTGGGGTTCCGACCAATCCTCGGCGGGGCCGATGGGGATGATACGGTGCGGGTTGATCATGTCGTGACTGAAGTAATAGTGCCGTATGAAATGGTCCGGGTGCACGGTCTCGGCCACGCCGGGCCGTTGATAGAGTTCCCGCGCCCAGCCCCACAGGTTCGGATAGTCGACGATGCGTCGGCGATTGCACTTGAAGTGGGTGTGATAGACCGGGTCGAAGCGCACGACGGTGGTGAACAACCGCCAGTCGGCCTCGGTCAGGCGGTCGCCGGTCAGATAGCGGTCCTGCGCCAGCAGCCCCTCGATCCAGTCGAGGCTGTCGAACAGCGGCACGACCGCCTTGTCATAGGCCTCTTGCGAGGTGGCGAAACCGGCTTTGTAGACGCCGTTGTTGACGGTGTCATAGACGCGGGCGTTCACCTCCTCGATCCGGTCACGCAGGTCGGCCGGCCAATAGTCGTCGGTGTTGCCGGTG
>JAYZBS010000142.1:0-22327 GCA_036338635.1 Pseudomonadota bacterium
CCGCGGACCGACTGGTTCGACGACGATGCCGTCAGCAGCTTCCTGTCTCAGGACTGGCAGGTGACGGCGCAATCCTCCCGGGTGGGCATCCGCCTGGCCGGTTCGCCCCTTCGGCGGCATGACCGGGTCGAGCTGCCGTCCGAAGGGTGCGTGGCCGGCGCCGTCCAGTTGCCGCATTCCGGCCAGCCTGTGCTGTTTCTGGCCGACCACCCGCTGACCGGGGGCTATCCGGTCATCGCCACCTTGCATCCCGACGCGCTGGATCTGGCCGGGCAACTGCCGCCGGGCGTGCGCGTGCGGTTCGTTGCCCTGGCACCGTTCGCCCCTATCGATCCGGAAGGCTGACATGACGATCTTCGACGACACGCCCCTGCGCTCGATCTCTCGGATCCTGATCGCCAACCGGGGAGAGATTGCGGGCCGCATCATCCGTGCCTGCCGGGACGAGGGCATCGCCTCTGTCGCCGTCTATGCCGATCCGGACCGTGATGCGCCGTTCGTGGCCCTCGCGGACGAGGCGTTCACGCTGGAGGGTTCGCGCCCCGCCGACACCTATCTGGATGCCAAACGCATTCTGGCCATCGCGGCGCGCGCAGGTGTCGACGCTGTTCATCCTGGCTATGGCTTCCTGTCGGAAAGCGCGGACTTTGCCCGTGCCGTTCAGGACGCCGGCTTGATCTGGATCGGCCCCGATCCAGAGACCATCGAGGCATTGGGCGACAAGATCCACGCCCGCGAGATCGCCCGCGCCGTCGGCGCACCGCTTGCCACGGGAAGCGACGGCCCGGTCGGCAGCGCGGCCGAGGCGATGGCCTTCGCCCGCGACCACGGGCTTCCCGTGGCGATCAAGGCGGCCTTCGGCGGCGGCGGCCGCGGCATGAAGGTCGCCTGGACCCTGGACGAGGTCGAGGAGCGCTTCGACAGCGCCGTCCGAG
The DNA here is from genome assembly GCA_036338635.1 of Pseudomonadota bacterium. GTDB lineage: Bacteria > Pseudomonadota > Alphaproteobacteria > Rhodobacterales > Rhodobacteraceae > Paracoccus. The sequence goes on from JAYZBS010000142.1 coordinate 936, forward strand.
AGGCCGTGGCGGCCTTCGGTCGCGGCGAATGCTATGTCGAGCAGTTCCTGGACCGTCCCCGCCATCTTGAGGTGCAGGTGCTGGCCGACCGGCATGGCACGGTCAAGGTGCTGGGCACGCGCGACTGTTCGCTGCAGCGGCGCAATCAGAAGCTGGTCGAGGAGGCGCCCGCCCCGTTCCTGACGCCGGACCAGCAGGACCGGCTGATCACGGCGGCACGCAGCATCTGCGCCCAGGCCGGCTATTGCGGCGCCGGCACGGTCGAGTTCCTGATGTCCGAGAGCGGCACGATCTCGTTTCTCGAGGTAAACACGCGCCTGCAGGTCGAACATCCGGTGACCGAGGAAACCACCGGCATAGACATCGTCAGCGCGCAGATCCGGGTTGCGCGCGGTGCGCGGCTGATCGACGACCGCATGCCCGCCCCGCGAGGCCACGCCATCGAATTCCGCATCAATGCCGAAGATCCGGGCCGGGGCTTCCTGCCGACGCCAGGGCCGATCACCGTCTGGAGTCCGCCAGAGGGGATCGGGGTCCGGCTGGACAGCGGCGTCGCGCAGGGGGGCACGGTGCCCAGCCAGTTCGACTCGATGATGGCCAAGCTGATCGTCTGGGCGCCGGACCGGCCGCAGGCGCTGGCCCGCGCGGCGCGCGCGCTGGCCGAGTTCGCGGTCGAAGGCGTGGCCTCGACCGTGCTGTTCCATCGCCTGGTGCTGACCGCGCAAGAATTCCGCGACGACCTCTCGGTCCATACCCGCTGGATCGAGACCGACTTCGCCGACCGCTTGGCGGCTGCCATTCCGGCCGGACCGCGCGTGACGCCGCCCGACGACATGCCGCTTCTGCGCGTCCCGATCGAGATCGACGGCCGGCGCCACATGCTGGCGCTGCCCCCCGGCATCCTGGCGGCGCCGCCGCCGACGCAGCCCGAGAAAGCCGAGACAAGCGCGGACGAGGTGTCGGCTCCGGTCTCGGGCACGCTATCGTTGTGGAAGGCCGCCGATGGTGCCGAGGTTCAGGCGGGCGACGTCATTGCCGTGGTCGAGGCGATGAAGATGGAGACGACCGTCACGGCCCCCCGGTCGGGTCGACTGACGCATCTGCAGCCCGAGGGCGCTTCGATTACAACCGGAAGCAGAGTTGCGCGCATCACCCCGTCAAATGACGCAGGGCTATAGCGACGACCTGCCCTAGTTGCTAAGCTTCTTGGGTTCAGAGTTCGTGCGCGCGTCAAGAGGTATCCCATGAATCAACCCTCCGGCGGTATTCCGCCCGGTGAAGGTGTCACCGGCGTCCGCGTCAGGTTCACCCTGAAGACGCTGTGCAACCTGCTTGTCGTCTTCGAAGCCACGGACGAGGACGACGCCGTGCTGGTCGAGTTGGGCGACGACGGCATCTGGGCGATCACCCCCGACGGCCAACGGATCTTCGTGGGCGCGCGTCACGCCTCCGACACCTGACCGGGAGCAACCCCGCCGCGGCTTTTTGCACGACCCGTGGAACGGTGGCGGCCTGCTTGTCATTGACCCCGGAATGACAGGAGAGACGATCGATGACGCACGGCTTCTGGGGCACCGTCCAAGGTGACGGTGAATGCACCTTCCGGCTGTGGGCTCCGCAGGCATCCCAGGTGGAACTGGTCTTGAACGGCCAGCCGCGGCCGATGGATCGGCAGGAAGGCGGCGTCTGGGCGCTGCGGACCGCGGCCAATCCCGGCGACCGCTACCTGTTCCGCATCGGTGGCCAGGACATGCCCGACCCCGCAAGTCGCCTGCAATCGGGCGATGTCCATGGCCCCTCGGTCGTCACCGCACCCGACCGGTTCGACTGGGCGGCGGACTGGCAGGGCCGCCACTGGGACGAAGCCGTCATCTATGAACTGCACGTCGGCTGCTTCACCGACGAGGGCACGTTCAAGGCCGCTGCAGATCGTATGGCCTATCTGGCGGACCTCGGCTTCACCGCGGTCGAGCTGATGCCCGTCGGTCAGTTTCCGGGACAGAGGGGCTGGGGCTATGACGGCGTGCTGCCCTTCGCGCCGCATCCCGCCTATGGCACGCCCGATGATCTTAAGATGCTGGTCGACGCCGCACATCAGGCGGGGCTGATGGTCATCCTGGACCTGGTGATGAACCATTTCGGGCCGGACGGGGCCTGGCTGCACCATTCCTCGCCCGATTTCTTCAACCCCGACCGGCAGACGCCCTGGGGCGCCTCGATCGATTTTTCACAGGATGCGGTGCGCGACTTCTGGATGTCCTGCGCTCGGCACTGGTTGGTGGACTATCGCATGGACGGGCTGCGGCTGGACGCGGTTCACCAGATCTCGGGTCCGGGGGCCGACACCTTCATGGCCGATCTGGCGACCTCGGTCCATGTCCTGTCACCCCGCCGCTACCTGATCACCGAGGATGAGCGCAACATCCCCGACCTGCGCGAGAAGATGGGCTATGACGCCACCTGGAACGACGACTTCCACCACGCCGTCCATGTCGCCCTGACAGGCGAATCCGACAGCTATTACGCCAACTTTGCCGTCGATCCGATTGGCGACCTGGCGCTGGCCTTGTCGCGGGGGCATGTCGAGGAGGGTCAGCCGCGCGCCAGCAATGAACGGCGCGGCAAGCCCTCGGGGCACCTGTCGCCCACCACCTTCGTCAACTCGACGCAGACGCATGACCAGGTCGGCAACCGCGCCCATGGCGACCGCCTGCTGACGCTGGCCGACCCCGAGGCGGTCGCCGTCATGCATGCGCTGCTTCTGGTGTCGCCCTATATCCCGATGGTCTTCATGGGCGAGGAACGCGGCGAGACGAACCCGTTCCAGTTCTTCGCGGATTTCTCGGGCGATCTGGGCGCGGCCGTCCGCAAGGGGCGCGCGGCCGAGTTCGCCGGCATCGCGGCCCTGGGCGATGCCGTTCCAGACCCCCTGTCGACGAAGACCTTCCAGAGATCTAAGCTGGGCTGGCGGGAGGACGGACCGGCGCAGTCCTGGCTGGACCTGACCCGCCGCGCATTGGCCTTCCGCAAGCGTCACGTGGTTCCCCTGCTGAAAAGCGGCCTGCTGTCGTCGGACGTGACGCGGCCCGGACCGCAGCTGCTGCGTGCCGAGTGGCGGTTCAAGGGCGGCGGGCTTGCGCTGTCGCTGGCCCTGGGCCAGCCGGACCCTGCGCCGCTGCAAGATCCCAACCTGCAATTCGGCCGCCCCGACGCGCCGTATTCCCTGACCGTGAAGGCCCTTGCATGAGCATGCAGTTTCCGACCGCCACCTGCCGCATCCAGTTGCGAGAGGGGTTCGACTTCGACGCGCTGCGGCAGCGGCTGGACCAGATCGCCGGCCTGGGGGTCTCGCACCTCTATCTTTCGCCGATCTTCACGGCGACGCCGGGATCCACGCACGGATACGATGTGACGGACCCCACCCAGATAGACCCGGCGATCGGCGGGCGCGAGGGCTTCGACCGGCTGGCCGCGGCCGCCGCGGAGCGGGGGATGGGCATCATCTTGGACATCGTCCCGAACCACACGGCCTTCACGCCGCTGAACCCGTGGCTGGCGGACGTCCTGCGCCACGGCCATGCCAGCCGATACGCCCGGTATTTCGACATTGACTGGCACGCGGGTCCGCTGGTCCTGCCTTTCCTGGGCGAGCCGTTCCGCAAGATGCTGAAGGATGGCGCGTTCCGCGTCCGGGGCGACGACTGGATGGTCGGCGACATGGCGATTCCGATGGCGCCGGGAAGCGCCACGACCGACGATCTGGACGTGCTGCACCAGGCGCAGCACTGGCGGCTGGTCCATTACGAGAAGGAACGCGACAGCATCACGCATCGCCGCTTCTTCAACGTTACCGGCCTGATCGGCATGCGCGTCGAGGATGAGCGCGTCTTCGACGACACGCACGAACTGATCTTCGACCTTGTTCGCTCGGGGCAGGTGCAGGGGCTGCGTGTGGATCACATCGACGGCCTGGCCGATCCGGCGACATACCTGGATCGCCTGGCCGACCGTCTTCCGGACACCCCGGTCTGGGTCGAGAAGATCCTGGTTGGCGACGAAACGCTGCCCGAGGATTGGGCCACCGTCGGCACCACCGGATATGAGGTCGCGCGCCTGATTGCCCGGATGCTGACGCCGGCCCAGGGGATGCACCGGCTGGAGGATATCTGGCGGAACGTCACGGGTGACATGTCCACCTTCCGCGACGTGCTGGCTCAGTCGAAGCGAGAGGTCCTGGACCACGAGCTTGCGGCCGAGCGTCTGCAGCTGGTGCAGCTGGCGGCCGCGGCGCTGGACGGCCGTGCCGAGGCCGAGCCGGGGCCCGAGACGCTGCGCGAGGCCGTGACCGAATTGCTGGTCGCAATGCCGCGCTACCGCACCTATGTCGCCGGCGGCAGCGCCAGCGACGACGACCGCCGGCTGATCGCCGAAGTCGCGGACCAGGCGGCGTGGGGGCTGCGGTCTGACCTGGCGGTGCGGCTGCTGGCGAATGTCTGGGGGGATCCACATTCGCGGGCGGACCAAGCTTTCGTGACGCGGCTGCAGCAGGTCACCGGCGCGCTGCTGGCCAAGTCGCAAGAAGACACCGCCGGCTTCCGCTGGACCCGTTATCTTCCCGCGAACGAGGTCGGCGCCGAACCTGACGAACCCGAGATCTCTCAGGCCGAAGCGAATGCCATCATGGCGCGGGCACGGCCGTCCGACATGTTGCTGACATCCTCGCACGACACCAAGCGGTCCGAGGATACGCGGATGCGGATGGTGGCGATCAGCCATCTTCCGGACGATTTCCACGCCCTGTGGCACGCCTCGCATGATCTGCCGCAGGCTGACAGTGTCGATCCGCGCTGGCGCTGGTATGTCGCGCAATGCGCCCTTGGGCTTTACGGCGCGCCCGACGCGGCCGCCCGGCTTGGCGCGCATCTGCAAAAGGCCATGCGAGAGGCGAAGGAGACCAGCTTTTGGACCCGGCCCGACCAGAAGGCCGAGGATGCAGCCGCGGCCTTCGGCGAAGGCCTGCTGGCGCAGTGGTCTGACGCGCCGCCCGAACTGAAGCGACTGCTGGCGCGGGGCGACGCGCTGATTCTGGCACAGCTGTTGTTCAAATGTGTGATGCCGGGCTTTCCCGATATCTATCGCGGCACCGATGGGCTGTTCCTGGCGTTGACCGACCCGGACAACCGTCGCCCCGTGGATTGGCAAGCCTTGGCACGACTGCACGAAACCTCGGCCGAAACCGACGAAAGCACCCGCAAGGCACACTGGACGCGGACGCTTCTGTCGCTTCGCGAGACACAGCGTGGCTTTCTTGCCAACGCCTCGTCCGAGGTGCGGATCGACAAGACCGGCATCGCGCTGGACCGCCGCCTGGGGGACCGGCGACTGCTTGCGCGGCTGGAAATGCCGGGCGCCCAGTCGGACGATGGTCCCCGCATGCTTGACTGGTCCGCGCCGGACGGCTGCCGCGTCAGCTTGACCTTCGGTTAACTTTTGACATGCGAAGGAACAACTTGACGGGTCGGAGGTTCATCAACGGGCACGCGACTCCGCTTGGCCCTGATCAACCTTCAGCGCCAGAGGATCTTGCCGTGCCCGCCAAGCATCACCAGTCCGACCTTCGCCCCATCCTGCTTGACGACCGCCACGGGCACAATCCCGGTCTGGAACTGGCGACGATCCTGCTGGCGGGCGGCAAGGGCACTCGCCTGCACGAGCTGACGGCCAGTGACAGCAAGCCGGCCGTCCACTTCGCCGGGTCGAACCGCATCGTCGATTTCGCCATGGCCAATGCCGTGCGATCCGGCATCAAGCGGATGGTCGTGGCGACGCAATACGCGCCGGCGACGCTGCACGACCATCTGCCCCTGCGTTGGGGACGACACCTGGACCGGGGTGGGCTGCAACTGCGGGATGGGCAGGGCCGTTATCTGGGTACCGCCGACGCGCTGCGCCAGAACTGGGCCGAGATCGAGCAGATGAGCGGGGACGAGGTTCTGGTCCTGGCTGCCGACCACGTCTATGACATGGACTACGGCGCGCTGCTGGCCGCGCACCGGACGCATGGCGCCGGCGTCACCGTCGCGGTCGACGTCGTCCCGCTGGCCGAGGCCCGCGCCTTCGGTGTCATGCAGGCCGATGCGTCCGGCCGGATCCTGTCGTTTCTGGAAAAACCGAGCGAGCCGCCAGCGATGATCGGCCATCCCGACAAGGCGATGGTGTCGATGGGCATCTATGTCTTCTCGAAGGATTGGCTGCGCCCGGCGCTGTTCGACGCGCCGGTCGAGGCGCTGGACTTTGGCCATGACGTCATCCCCGCCGCTGTGGCGCAAGGCGTCGCGGCCGTCTGGCAGCTGCCCGCCGGACCGTCGGGCAAAAGCTACTGGCGCGATGTCGGCACCTTGGATTCGCTGAGGCTGGCGCAGCTTGATTTCGTGAACGGGCAGCCCGCGCGACTGCCGCGCAGTGGCGTGTCTTCGGACTGGTACCTGGGACATGGCAGTATCGCCATGCCGGGCGCGGTCGTTCCTGTCTCGGCCCGGCTGGAGGCGCCCAACGTCGCCCCCAATACGCATGTGCCCGACGGCCTGACGACCGGCCAGGACCCCGAAGAGGACGCCCGCTGGTTCACCCGCAGCCCGGGTGGTACCGTCCTGATCACCCAGCAGATGCTGGACCGCCGCGCCGCCGAACGGCCGACGCGGCTTTCCCTTGCGCCGAAGACGACGCTTTCTTTGAACAGACGAGGACTTCATGCGTGACTCCAGCCGCCCTCCTGCCTTCGACACTTCCGGAGGGCGATCCGACCTTCTTGGAGCCGAGTTCTTTGGGGACGGGACGAACTTCGCCCTGTTTTCCGAAAACGCGACCGCCGTCGAGCTATGTCTCTTCGACGAGACCGGGAAGAAGGAACTGCACCGTCTGCCGCTACCCGAGATGGAGGGCGGCATCTGGTTCGGCTTCCTGCCGGGCATCATGCCGGGCCAGGTCTACGGCTATCGCGTCCACGGCCCCTATGAGCCGCACGAAGGCCATCGGTTCAACCCGAACAAGCTGCTTCTGGACCCCTATGCCCGCGAATTGCGCGGAGAGATCATCTGGGACGATGCGCTGCACGGCTATACGATCGGGCAGGACGACCTCAGCTTCGACGAACGCGACAGCGCGCCCTTCATGCCCAAAGGCGTCGTCGTCGACTCCGAGTTCGACTGGGACAGCGACCGCGCGCTTCGTACCGGCTGGAATGAGACGGTCATCTATGAAGGCCATGTCAAGGGCCTGACGCAGCGCCACCCGCGCGTCCCCGAGAACCTGCGCGGCACCTTCCAGGGCCTTGCCACCGACCCGATCATCGAGCACCTGAACGAAATCGGCGTCACCACGCTGGAACTGCTGCCCATCCACGCCTTCGCCAACGACCGCTATCTGGTCGAAAAGGGGCTGTCGAACTACTGGGGCTATTCGACGCTGTCCTTCTTCGCACCGCATGCGCCGTATCTGAAGTCCGGCCAGATCAAAGAGGTCAAGGAGGCCATCCGGCGTTTCCACAAGGCTGGAATCGAGGTTATTCTGGATGTTGTCTACAACCACACCTGCGAAGGGTCCGAACTGGGCCAGACGCTGTCTTTCCGCGGCATCGACAACGCGTCCTACTACCTTCTCTCTGATGACAAGCGGCACAGTTTCGACACCACCGGCACCGGCAACACGCTGAACATGGGACATCCCATGGTGCTGCGGATGGTCATGGACAGCCTGCGGTACTGGGTGCAGGTCATGCATGTCGATGGCTTCCGCTTCGACCTTGCTTCGACCCTTGGGCGCGAGGCCGCGGGGTTCGAGCGTGATGGAAGCTTCTTCAACGCCATTCGCCAGGATCCGGTCCTGTCAGGGGTCAAGCTGATCGCGGAACCTTGGGACGTCGGCGACGGCGGCTATCAGGTCGGCGGCTATCGCTGGCCGTTCCGCGAATGGAACGACAAGTTCCGCGACGACACCCGTGCCTTCTGGCGCCGTGATTCGGGGATGCTGGGGCCGATCTCGGAACGGCTCTACGGTTCGCCCGTGCAGTTCAACCACAGCGAACGCCCGGCGACGTCGAGCGTTAACTTCGTGGCGGCGCATGACGGCTTCACGCTGTGGGACACAGTCAGCTACAACGACAAGCATAACGAGGCCAACGGCGAGGATAACCGCGACGGCCACGGCCACAACCTGTCCGACAACATGGGGGTCGAGGGGCCGTCCGACGACGAGACCGTCGACACCGCCCGCCTGCGCCGCGTGCGGGCCATGCTGGCGACGGTCTTCCTGTCGCAGGGCGTTCCGATGATCCTGGCGGGTGACGAACTTGGCCACAGCCAAGGCGGCAATAACAACGCCTATTGCCAGGACAACGAGATCGCCTGGCTGGACTGGGATGCGGGCCGGGCCGACGTCCGTGATGCCGTGCAGGCGCTTGCCGCCTTCCGCGCCGAGATCGGGCTGTCCCATTCGCGCTTTGCCGCCGGACCCGAGGATGCGCAGCCTGGCCAACCGATCAGTCGCTGGCTGCACCCACGCGGTGAGGACATGGCGGAAGGCGACTGGTCGGATGGTGAGCAGCGCTGCCTGGGCCTGATGCTCGAATCAGACGACATGCCCCGCGTGCTGATCATCGTGAACGCCGGCGACGACATCGACTTTACACTTCCCGACGGAAAGTGGCAGCGTCGGATCGACACGGCTGAAACCGTCGTCGCCTGTGACGATCCGGTGGAAGGCACGCTTCCGCTAGCTTGGCAGAGTGTGGTGGCGCTGGTCCAGGCACGGCAGGAACAAGGCTGACCGAAAAGGGTTCGACAGCAAGGACATGGAGGATCGTATGGACAGAAACGAACGCATCAGGGCCCGCGCCCATGAGATCTGGGAAAGCGAAGGCCGACCGGAAGGCCGCGAGTCCGAGCATTGGATGCGGGCCGAGGCCGAGATCAGCGATGAAGAGGTTGCCGAAGGTCCGCAGGGCGCCGTGACGCTGCGCGATGCCGGTGCCGATATCGACGGGACCGAGGTTTCCCCGGAAGAGGCTGGCGTGACGTCGATCGACAATCCGGTCGAGACCGACGACAGGATCGCCGCCGAACGGTCGGACATGGCCTCGGGCGATCTGGACGCGACGCCTCCGGTGGATGACCAGAGCGCCGCGGAAGCCGCCGCCCCCAAGAAGCGGGCAAAGGCCACCAAGCCGCGCGCATCCAAACCTGCGGCAGACAAGCCCGCCTCCAAGCCGCGGGCCAAGCGCGCCCCCAAGGAATAACAGTCTCGGACTCGGCGTCCCGTCGGGCGCCGGGTCCGGTCTGCGGGAACAAATGGCCGCCCTGCTTGTTGACTGCGCCATGTCACGCAGCGCAGCAGCAGGGGCTTCATCATGACAGCCGATCATCACGACCAGGGGCAGGGCGGCGACCGCCAGCGCCTTGGTGTCCACGGCAGCCATGGGCCTGTCGACACATCCAGCGGCGATCCGGTCACGCCCGGACAGGCCCAGGTGGGCGAGGCCGGGCGCGAACATGCTGCCGGCGAACGCGACACGGCAAGCGAAGCCAGCTATTACCGCGCAACCCAGAAGACCGGGGCGCGGCTGGCAATGGGCACCATCGCCGTTCCGGTGGTCCTGATCGCCATCGTCGCCATCGCGATGATCCTGCTGCGCCCCTAGCCCGGCCTAGCCGATATAGGCCGTCAGGGTTGCGCGGACGCCGTTGTCATGCAGCGAACGCAAGGCATCGGCGAAGGCAGCCGCCAGCGCGGCATCTTCGCCCAGATCGCCGAACACGGTGCGGTTGTCCAGGAAGGCCTTCGGGTTGTCCCGTGCCGCCAGGGCATGCGCCTTCAGCACGGCATGGTTGTCGTCGTTCGGCGCAATCTCGGCCCCGGTCTCGGTTGTGCCCTCGCAGTACCGGCACCACAGCGCCAGTTCCAACGCCAGCCCGTCGATCGACCCGCCACTGGCCAGCCGGTCACGCAGCGTCGGCAGGATGAACTTGGGCTGACGATTTGACCCGTCCAGGCACAGCCGCGGGATCGTGTCGCCGATCTGCGGGTTCGAGAACCGCGCCACGATCAGGTCGAGATAGTCATCGTAGCTGACGCCGGAAATCGGCTGCAGCGTCGGGATGATCTCTCTCGTCTCGAGCGCGCGCAGCCAGGCGGCGATCTGGTCGTCGGCCATCGCGTCATGGACGAAGTGGTGCCCTAGCAGCGCCGAAGCATAGGCGATGGCCGCATGCCCGCCGTTCAGGATGCGCAGCTTCATCAGCTCGTGGCGGGTGACGTCCTCGACGAATTCGACGCCGACGGTTTCCAGTGCAGGACGGCCCTGGGGAAAGCGGTCCTCCAGCACCCATTGCCGAAAGGGTTCGCAGACGACCGGCGCGGCATCGCTGACGCCGAAGCGGTCGCGCACCAGCGTCCGTTCTCGGTCCGAGGTCGCGGGCGTGATGCAGTCCACCATGCCGCTTGGAAAGGCCACGTTGGCAGCGACCCAGTCTGCAAAAGCCGGATCGGACAGCCGCGCAAGTCCCGTGACCGTCCGGGCGCAGACATGGCCGTTTTCCGGCAGGTTGTCGCAAGACAGGACGGTGAAGGGTGGCACGCCAGCCGCCTGCCGGTTGCGGAGCGCGGCGAGGATCATTCCAAAGACGCTGCGCGGCGCGTCAGGATGGGCGGCGTCGTGGGCCATGTCGTCGTGAGTCGCGTTGAAGTCGTCGGTCTTGGCGTCGACATAGTATCCGCCTTCGGTGATCGTCATCGAGACGATGCGAATGCGCGGGTCCGACATGGCGGCGATGGTGGCGGCCGGGTCCACCTCGACGAAGTCGATCATCGACCCTAGGACCTGCGCCGACAGGCCCTTGGGGTCCAGCTCGACCAGCGTGGTCAGCCAGTCCTGCGCCCGCAGCCGGTCGCGCATCGCGGCGTCGCCCGGACGGACGCCGGCGCCGACCAGCGCCCAGTCATGGCCCTGGCCCGACTGGAACAGCCGGTCCAGATACCAGGCCATATGCGCGCGGTGAAAGTTGCCGACGCCTACATGCAGGATGCCGGGGGTCAGCGCGGCGCGGTCATAGGCCGGTCGTGCGACATCGTCGGACAGGTGGGGCAGGGCGGCTTGCGTCAGCGGCATGGCCATGGTCGGACCTTTCGTCAGGGTGCCCCGGCGGCTGGCGCAGGGGCTGGAACGGGGATGTGTCAGGCGATCCGGTCGCCGTTCGCGTCGAAGCGGTGCATCTGCGCGATGTCGGGGCTGAGCCAGACGGTGTCGCCGTGGTGCAGGTCGATGTCGCCACCGGCGCGGACGGTGATCGTCTCGGCGAGGCCGGTGTCCTCGACATAGAAGAACGTGTCGCTGCCCAGGTGCTCGCTGACGCCGATGCGGCCCTTCCACTTGCCTTCGGTTCCCGACACGGCGATGTGTTCGGGACGAACGCCGATGGTTGTGGCGTCGTATTCGGCCGCGGCGGGGCCGTCGATCAGGTTCATCCGGGGGCTGCCGATGAAGCCTGCGACGAACAGGTTCCGGGGCGCGCGATAAAGCTCCATCGGGCTGCCGACCTGCTCGATCCGGCCGGCCTGCAGGACGACGATCTTGTCGGCCATGGTCATCGCCTCGACCTGGTCGTGCGTGACATAGATCATCGTCGTTTCGAGGCGGTTGTGCAGTTCGCTGATCTCTAGCCGCATGCCGACGCGCAGCGCGGCATCCAGGTTCGAGAGCGGCTCGTCGAAGAGGAAGGCCGAAGGTTCGCGGACGATGGCGCGGCCGATGGCCACGCGCTGGCGCTGGCCGCCGGACAGCTGGCCCGGCTTGCGGTCCAGATAGTTGGTCAGGTTCAGCGCCTTGGCCGCAGCCTCGATCCGGCGGTCCTGTTCGTCCTGCGGCACCCCCGCCATGCGCATCGGGAAGGCGATGTTCTTCCTGACCGACATGTGCGGATAGAGCGCGTAGGACTGGAACACCATCGCCAGGCCGCGCTTGGCCGGCGGGGTCGAGGTCGCGTCCTGACCGTCGATCAGGATACGCCCGCCGGACGTGTCCTCAAGCCCCGCGATCAGGCGCAGCAGCGTGGACTTGCCGCAGCCCGAAGGGCCGACGAAGACGACGAATTCGCCATCGTTGATGTCCAGGTTCAGGGGCGGGATGACCTCGACATCTCCGAACCGCTTGGTCACGTTTTCCAGGGTGATGCGTCCCATGGTCGTCCCCTTATTTCACCGCGCCGAAGGTCAGGCCGCGGACAAGTTGCTTCTGGCTGAACCAGCCCAAGATCAGGATCGGCGCGATGGCCAGGACCGACGCCGCCGACAGCTTGGCCCAGAACAGCCCCTGCGGGCTGGAGAAGCTGGCGATGAAGGCCGACAGCGGCGCCGCGTTGGTCGTGGTCAGCTGGATGGTCCAGAACGCCTCGTTCCAGGCCAGGATCACGTTCAATAGCAGCGTCGAGGCGATACCAGGCACCGCCATCGGCGTCAGCACGTGCACGATCTCGTCGCGCAGGGTGGCGCCGTCCATCCGCGCGGCTTCCAGGATCTCTCCGGGGATCTCGCGGAAATAGGTATAGAGCATCCAGACCACGATCGGCAGGTTGATCAGCATCAGCATGACGGTCAGGCCGATGCGCGTGTCCATCAGGCCGGTGCGCAGGAAGATCAGGTAGATCGGCACCAGCACGGCGACAGCGGGCATCATCTTGGTGGATAGCATCCACATCAGGATGTCCTTGGTGCGCTTCGTGGGCGAAAAGGCCATCGCCCAGGCCGCCGGGATCGCCACGATCAGCGCCAGAAGCGTCGAGCCGAGCGACAGGATCACCGAGTTGGTGAAGGGCTTCCAGTAATCGTTCTGGGTCTGGACGGCGCGGAAGCTTTCCAGCGTGAATGACGGGATCAGGTCGAAGCCGGCGATGGCCTCCTGCTCGGACTTGAGGCTGGTGATGATGGTGTAGAGGATCGGGAAGAAGATCAGCAGCGCGACGATCCAGGCGGCGACGGTATAGCCGACCTTGGCGCGGGACGAGACGGCACGGGCCATATGATGCTCCTCAGTCCAGGTTCTTGCCGACGGCGCGCATCAGGAAGATGGCGACGAGGTTGGCCAGGATGACCGCGATGATGCCTCCGGCGGCGGCACCGCCGATGTCGAAGTTCAGCCGCGCGGCGCGATAGATCAGGTAGGTCAGGTTGGTCGAGGCGTTGCCCGGCCCGCCGTTCGTGGTCACCAGGATCTCGGCATAGATGCCCAGCAGGAAGATGGTCTGAATCAGGATCACCACCGTGATCGCGCGCGCCATGTGCGGCAGAGTCAGGTGGATGAAGCGAGACAGCGCACTGGCGCCGTCCATCTCGGCCGCCTCCATCTGTTCGCCGTCCAGCGACTGCAGCGATGTCAGCAGGATCAGCGTCGCGAAGGGCAGCCATTGCCAGGCCACGATGACGATGATCGAGGTCAGCGGAAACTGTGCGAACCAGTCCACCGGCTGCATGCCAAGCAGCCGCGCCAGGTCGGCGAAGACGCCATATGACGGATGCATGATCATGTTCTTCCAGATCAGCGCGGCCACCGGCGGCATGACGAAGAACGGCGAAATGATGAGGATGCGCACCACCCCCTGCCCCCAGATCGGCTTGTCGATCAGCAGCGCGATGGCGATGCCGCCCACCACGGTGATGACAAGGACGCCCAGGACCAGAACCAGCGTGTTGCGGATCGCGTCGAAGAAGGCCGGATCGGTGTAGAAATAGCGATAGTTGAACCACCCCGCCCAACTGGTCCCGGCCGGGTTCAGCAGGTTGTAGTTCAGGAAAGAGTAATAGAGCGTCATCCCCAACGGGACGATCATCCAGATCAGCAGCAGGATGATGGCGGGTGCGCGCATCAGGCGCGCAAGACTTGCGGTCTGGCGGGTGGCCATGGCTTGCGTCCTTGAGGTGGGGAAGGTGCGCCGCCCCGTCAGGGCGGCGCGAGGCGCGGCTTACTTGGGATAGCCCGCGCGGGCCATTTCACGCGCGGTCGAGGACTGCGCCGAGGCCAGCGCGTCTTCCGCCGACATCTGGCCCGCCAACGCGGCCGAGAAGGTCTGCCCGACCATCGTGCCGATGCCCTGGAATTCCGGGATCGCAACAAACTGGCCGCCGGTGTAGGGGATGTCCTGAACCGAAGATTTCTGCGTATCCGCCGCATTGATCGAATTCAGGGTCATCGCGGCGAAGGGTGCGGCTTCCTGGTATTCCGGGTTCTCATAGAGCGAGGTCCGCGTTCCCGGAGGTGCGGCGCGCCAGCCCTCGGCCTCGGCCACCATGTCGGTGTATTCCTTGCTGGTCGCCCAAGCCACGAAGGTCTTGGCGGCGTCCTGCTTCTGGCTGGATGCCGGGATGGCCAGGTTCCACGCCCAGAGCCAGTTGCCGTGGTTGTCGACGCCTTCCTTGTTGGGGAACTGGGCAAAGCCCACGCTGTCGGCGACCGTCGAATCCTCGGGGTCGGTCACGAAGCTGGCGGCGACGGTGGCATCGATCCACATGCCGCACTTGCCCTGCTGGAACAGCGACAGGTTCTCGTTGAAGCCGTTAGAGGACGCGCCCGGAGGCCCGTATTCGTTCATCAGCGTCAGATAGTCGGTCAGCGCCTCGTTCCATTCGGGGCTGTCGAACTGCGGGTTCCAGTCGGTGTCGAACCAGCGCGCGCCATAGCTGTTGGCCATGGCGGTCAGGAAGGCCATGTTCTCGCCCCAGCCCGGCTTGCCGCGCAGGCAGATGCCATAGACTTCGTTGTCCTTGTCGGTCATCGCTTCGGCGGCAGCCTTGATGTCGGTCCAGGTCGGGCTGTCAGGGATGGTGACGCCGGCAGCCTCGGCCAGGTCGGTGCGGTACATCACCATGGCGGATTCGGCATAGAATGGCGCGGCATAAAGCGTGCCGTCCACCGACAGCGCGTCGCGCACGGCGGGGACCAGGTCGTCGACGTCGTAATCCTCGGGCAGGTCGTCCAGCGGCGTCAGCCAGTCCTGGCGCGCCCAGATGGGTACCTCGTAGGTGCCGATGGTCAGCACGTCGTACTGCCCGCCATTCGTCGCGATGTCGGTCGTCACGCGCTCTCGCAGGATATTCTCCTCGAGAGTGACCCATTCCAGCGCAATGTTCGGGTTCTTGTCGGTGAAGTCCTGCGCCAGCGACTGCATCCGGATCATGTCGCCATTGTTTACGGTGGCGATCGTCAGCGTCACGGAATCCTGTGCGGCGGCCGCGCCGCCCACGGCGCACAGGGCCGTAGCGCCCAGAAGGGCGCGGAAAGTCGAGTTCATGATGTCCTCCCTTGACGGTTGGGCATTTGCCCCGCCGATGGGCATATCTTCGCGCGACATTGCGAATCTGTCAACGATTAGCCGCGACCCAAGAACTCGTTCATTCTAAACCGCTGACCAGACGACATTTAAGCCATCAGGCGCTCGGCCGTGGCTTCCGAGGTGATCAGCCCATTGATCAGCCGGCCCGCCAGTGCCGCGCGAATCGCCGGCAGCTTGGTCAGCCCCGAGGCCACCGCCACCATCGGCCGGTCCGAGTCATGCGGCAGCGGCGCCGAGGCGACTCGGCGATTGAACGCGCAATCGATGATGCGCCCTTGGTGGTCATAGACCCAGCTGGTGATCTCTCCCACGGCGCCGGCGCGGGCCAGCTCGTCCATCTCGGCCTGGGACAGGAAGCCATCGACGTGCAGCGGCGCGGTCATGTCCATCTGGCCGATGCCCACCAGCGACAGGTCGGCCTTCGCGCACAGTTCGATCGTGTTGCGGGCCGCCTGCTGCTGCTGCATGGCTGACAGTTCTTGCGCGCTGCTGGCCAGGACGGGCAGGGGATAGGGGAAATGCGGGGCACCGATCCGCTCGGCCAGGCGGATCGTCGCGTTGTAGGGCGTGGCAGATCCGTCGGCCATCATGTTTCCCAGGCGGGACACCACGACATGCTGCGGGCAGGACATGATCGGCAGCTGCTCGACCATGGCGCGCAGGTTCCGGCCGGTGCCCAGGCTGACGATCCGCCGGTCCGGCGATTTCAGCATGCGCTCCAGCTCGGCCGCCGCGGCGATGGCGATGCCGGTCAGAAGGTCGGGCGCCTCGGGGTCCGAAGGTGCGACCTCGCAGATGTCCAAGGCGAAACGGTCGCGCAGTGCGGCGGCCAAGTCCATGCAGCGGCCGATGGGATGGTCCAGGCGAACCTTGACCAGACGTTCGCTGATGGCCATCGCCACCAGCCGCTGCGCGGTCTGCCGGCTGACGCCCATCTTTCGGGCGATTTCGTCCTGCGTGTTCCCCGCGACATAGTAGAGCCAGCCGGCGCGGGCCGCGTCGTCCAGCCGCGTCGATTCCGGCGTAAAGCGGTTCTGGCTCATGCCGCGTCCCTCTCGACCGACGCCAGAAGGGCGGGGAACTCGCGCCAGTCGGCGAAGCTGCGGGCGCCGTCTGGCGCGGCGTGACCGGCCAGGTGCGCGCCGCCGGCATAGTGCAGCGCCCGCATTCCCGCTGCACGGGCGGCCTGCAGGCCCGGCACGCTGTCCTCGATCACCAGCGCATGATCCGGGTCGCACCCCATCTTCGCGGCGGCAAACAGGAAGAGGTCCGGCGCGGGCTTTCCGTGCGCGACCTGGCTGGCGGTGAAGACATGGGGGCCAAAGCGGTCGGCCAGTCCCAGCAGCTGCAGCGTCCGGGCGACGCGGGGCGGGCTGGACGAGGTCGCGACGCAGACCGGCCGCCTCAGCGCCCTGAGCACCGCATCGATCCCCGGCGTCGGGGCAAGTTCGGTCGCGAAACGGTCCAGCAGGCGGGCGCGATAGCTGGCCTCGAAGTCGTCGGGCAGGGCGCGAGCGAAGCGGTCGCGGATGCTGGCGGCGACGGTGGGGAAGCTGCGGCCCAGAAAGTCGCGCCGGACATCGTCCAGCGTGATGTCGATCCCAAGCTGCGCCAACTGGTCGATCAGAACCTCGGCCGACAGGATCTCGCTGTCGGCGATCACGCCGTCGCAGTCAAAGATGATCAGGTCGATCCGCATCCGTCAGGTTCCTTCAAGATCGGCAGGCATACTCCCGAATCGCGCTGCGGGAAATAGCCGAGGCGCATACGAGACCTGTTCAACAGACTTGCCGATTGTTGAACATCAGCGTATTCAACAGACAGTACGATTGTTGAACATGGTCATGCCGAAACGTCATTCCGCCCTTGCCCATGCCGCCTACCACGACCTTCTGCGCTCCCTTCGGGACGAGGGGTTGCGCGACCTGCGAGGCACGCCGACGCTGGTCCAGCGCAATGGCCGCGGCTACTGGTATGACAGCTTTCGCGTCGGGTCCGAGGTTCGCAAGCATTATCTGGGTGAGGACAGCCCCGAGTTGACGGCCCGCATGGTCGCCCTGCGGGACGACCGCGCGCCCGCAGGGCAGCGCCGCCGCGACCGGGCGCGGCTTGTCCGACTGCTGCGGGCCGAGGGGTTCCTGGGGCTGGATCCGACCAACGGCAGCCTGATGGCGGCGCTGGCCGGCTCGGGGGTCTTCCGCCTTGGCGGCACTGTCGTCGGCACCCACGCCTTCCGGCTTTACGAGGGCGAGCTGAACCTGCGCCTGTCGCTTGAACAGACGGCGCAGACCGACGATCTGGACATCGCCAGCTTCGAGAGGCTGTCGCTGGCGCTGGAGGACGCGGCGGCACCGCCGGTCCAGCAGGTGCTGGCCGATTTCGACTTTGCCCCGGCCCCCAGCCTGCAGCCGGGCCGCACCTGGCGTTGGCGGCAGACCTCGGGCAATGCCCTGGTCGAATTCCTGACCCCCGCCTTCGGCGAGGAGGGGCTGCGCGACCTGCCCGCGCTTGGGGTGCAGGCGCAGGCGCTGCATCACCTGAACTATCTGATCGCCGATCCCATTCCGGCCGCGGTCGCCTATCGCGGCGGCGTCCTGGTGCAGGTGCCGCGGCCCGAGCGGTTCGCCATCCACAAACTGATCGTCGCCGACCGCAGGCGGGCCGAGGACCGGATGAAGTCGGCCAAGGACCGCGCGCAGGCGGCCTATCTGATCGAAGCGCTGGCCGAGGATCGCCCCGACGACCTAGCCGAGGCGCTGGAGGATGCGCGCGCCCGCGGGCCGCGCTGGCGCGAGCGGATCGACGCCAGCCTGTCGCGGATGCCGGACACGGCGGCGCTGCTGGACGCGCTCTAGCTCAGGACGACGCGGGTCTGCCATTCGTCGCAGGACCGCGCAAGGTCGGGCGGCAGCGGACGGTCGGTGAACAGGCAGTCGAGTTCGGCCAGCGACGCGATCCTGGCCGGGGCGCTGCGGGCGAACTTGGAATGGTCGGCCACCAGGAAGGTCCGGCGCGACTGACGCAGGATGGCCTGGCTGACGCCCACCTCTCGGATGTCGAAGTCCAGCAGGTCACCGTCGCGGTCCAGCGCCGAACAGCCGATCACCGCCAGGTCGAACTTGAACTGCCGGATCGTTTCGGCCGCAAGGGTCCCGACGAGCCCGCCGTCGGCGCGGCGCAGATGGCCGCCCGTCACAATGACCTCGCAGCCCGGATTGGCCGCCAGGATGTTGGCCACATTCATGTTGTTCGTCACCACCATCAAGTTGGCGTGGCCCAGAAGCTCTCTCGCGACGGCCTCGGTGCTGGTGCCGATGTTCAGGAACAGGGCGATGTTGTCGGGGATCTCGACCGCGCAGGCGCGCGCGATCGCGGTCTTGGCGTCGTGATGCAGGACGCGGCGCTCCTCGTAACCTATGTTCGCCACGCCCGAGGGCAGGATCGCGCCGCCGTGCACCCGCTCCAACCGCCCGGCGTCGGCCAGTTCGGCCAGGTCGCGGCGGATGGTCTGCAGCGTGACGCCGAAATGCCCGGCCAACCCCTCGACCGTGACCTTGCCGTCACGACGGGCGATGTCGAGGATCTCGGGCTGGCGGAAGGTCTGCGACATGGGACACCTGCGGCTTCGCCAAGCTGTGCCATGTTCGCCTGGAACAGGCAAGATGCGCGCCCCAAGTGCGATATTTCGAACATATCCGGCTTTCCTTTATGTTCGTTTTGGCGCAGGCTGCATGTATTATCTGCGAGGGGCTGCGACGTGACTGACAAGACGGTCGACCTGTTCATCATCGGCGGCGGCATCAACGGCTGCGGCATCGCGCGTGACGCGGCAGGCCGCGGCCTCTCCGTCACGCTGGCCGAGATGGGCGATCTGGCGCAGGCGACCTCGTCGGCGTCCACCAAGCTGTTCCACGGCGGCCTGCGCTATCTCGAATATTTCGAGTTCCGCCTGGTCCGAGAAGCCCTGATCGAGCGCGAGGTCCTGCTGCGCGCCATGCCGCATATCAGCTGGCCGATGCGCTTCGTGCTGCCATGGCACCCCGACATGCGCTTTGAATCGGACACGCCGATCTCGAAGCTGCTGGGAATGGCGATGCCATGGATGCGGGGACGGCGGCCGTCCTGGCTGATCCGGCTGGGGCTGTTCATGTATGACACCCTTGGCGGCCGCAAGATCCTGCCCGGCACGCGCACCCTGTCGCTTGACGGCACGCCCGAGGGTGCGCCGTTGCAGGATCGCTTCCACCACGCCTATGAATATTCGGACTGCTGGGTCGAGGATTCGCGGCTGGTCGTCCTGAATGCCCGCGACGCCGAGGCGCGGGGCGCCAGCATCATGGTCGGCACCAGGGTCCTGTCGGCCGAACGCCACGCCGACCATTGGATCGTCACGACGAAGGACGTTCGGACCGGCGACACCGCCCGCCACCGCGCCCGCATGCTGGTCAACGCGGGCGGCCCCTGGGTGGGCGACATCATTCGCGGCACGATCCGCCTGAACTCGACCGAGGGGGTGCGGCTGGTGCGCGGCTCGCACATCGTGACGCGCAGGCTCTATGACCACGACAAGTGCTATTTCTTCCAGGGCACCGACGGGCGGATCATCTTCGCGATCCCCTACGAGGGCGACTTCACCCTGATCGGCACGACGGATGCGGACCATCCGGACCCCTCGACCAAGCCTGAATGCACGGCCGAGGAGCGGGACTATCTGCTGCGTTTCGCCAGCGAATATTTCCGCAGGCCGGTCACGGTGGATGACGTCGTCTGGTCCTATTCCGGTGTCCGGCCCCTTTATGACGACGGGGCGTCCAGCGCGACGGCGGCGACGCGGGACTATACGCTGAAGGTCGACCAGGCGGGCGGCGCGCCCGTCCTCAATGTCTTCGGCGGCAAGATCACCACCTATCGGCGGCTGGCGGAGTCGGCGCTGGAAAAGATCGCGCCCTTCTTCGAAGGGTTGCCGGGGGCCTGGACGCGCGGCGTCCCGCTTCCGGGCGGTGATTTTCCGGTGGACGGCGTTCCTGCGCTGATCGGCGACCTGCAGGCGGCGCATCCCTTTCTGACCCAGGCTTGGGCGCGGCGGCTGGTCCGCGCCTATGGCCGCGACGCGGGCCTGATCCTGGAAGGCGCGCAGTCGGCCGCCGATCTTGGCCGGGACTTCGGCGCGACCCTGACCGAGGCCGAGGTCGTCTGGCTGATGGACCGCGAATACGCCCGCCGGGCCGAGGACGTGGTCTGGCGCCGCAGCAAGCTGGGCCTGCGGCTGTCGCCGGATCAGGTGGCGGCGCTGGACGCGTGGATGCAGGATCGCCAGTCGCCCGCTGAAGCCACGGTGGCAGTCGCCGCGGCAAGCCGCTAACCTGCTCTTGTGCCCATCGACGACCGGAGGAGAAGCCCATGTCCCATGTCCTTGCCATCGACCAGGGCACGACCTCGTCCCGTGCAATCCTGTTCGACCGCGACCTGAAGCCCTGCGCCAGCGCGCAGGAAGAGTTCCCGCAGCATTTCCCGCGCTCGGGCTGGGTCGAACACGATCCCCGCGACCTGTGGTCCAGTACCGCCGCGACCTGCCGCGCCGCGATCGAGAAATGCGGCAACCCGCCCATCGACGCGATCGGCATCACCAACCAGCGCGAAACCGTGGTGGTCTGGGACCGCGCCACGGGCAAGCCTGTCCACAACGCCATCGTCTGGCAGGACCGCCGCACCGCCGCCTTCTGCCGCGAGCTTGAGGATGCCGGCCACGGCGACATGATCACCGCGCGGACCGGCCTGCTGATCGATCCCTATTTCTCGGCCACGAAGCTGAAGTGGATCCTGGACCATGTCGAGGGCGCCCGCGCGCGGGCGGCGGCGGGCGAACTGGCCTTCGGCACGGTGGACAGCTGGCTGATCTGGAACCTGACCGGCGGTAAGGTCCACGCGACCGACGCGACCAACGCCGCGCGCACGATGCTCTATGACATCCACAAGGGGCGGTGGAGCACATCGATCTGCCAGCTGTTCGACATTCCC
>JAYZBS010000143.1:0-19722 GCA_036338635.1 Pseudomonadota bacterium
GCACGGTTTGGCGATACACGGCCCGTCGGGCGCGGTTGTCCTGAACGCGGTGGATCGCATTCAGCAGGCGGCCACGCAGGCCGGATTCGGCGGCGGCGTTCTGTGCTTGGGCGATAACAGCCATCGTTCTGTCCTTTCGTCTCGTCTTCGCCGTTCCCGGATTGGCCCGGCGCTTCGTTGACACCAAGATGGCCCTAACGCCGCGGATGCACAACGGACGGTTTCGTAATGCTGCCATGCAGCAAATGCATGGGTGATGCTGACCTTTCACCTTCTTGAGCTATGAAATTTCGACACAAAATTGACATGCTACAACCGTTAGCGTTCACGCTGCATACGCAGAAAAGCGCGTTTCTGCAGGCGCTTATGTCTGCTCGGTCTCGAATGTTGCAGGGGTGTTGAGGCCCGCGCATCTATGCGTCATGGTGCCAGCCACACAAGACAGAGGTCGCTCACATGCCCGTCACCCGCGAAACGATCCTTACGGCAATCTCTGACATTGCCCTGCCGCAGGGCGGGACGCTGGGCGGGACCGACCTTGTTCGCGCCCTCGTCGTGGATGGCGACACGGTGCGATTCGTCATCGAGGTCGAGAACGCCGCCACCGCCCGCGCCATGCAGCCGGTCGAGGCCGAGGCGCGGGCGCGGATCGAACGGCTGCCGGAGGTCGCCAAGGTGCAGATCGTGATGACGGCGCCCGCGCGGCCCGAGCCGCCCAGGGCGGTGTCGGGGGCGGCGCCGTCGCTGAAGGTCGGCGGGCATCCCAAGCCGCAGGCCGGGCCGCAGGCGATCCCCGGCGTGCGCAGCATCGTCGCCATCGGATCGGGCAAGGGTGGCGTCGGCAAGTCGACGGTAACCTCGAACCTTGCGGTGGCATTGGCTCGGGCGGGGCGCAAGGTGGGGTTGCTGGACGCTGACATCTACGGCCCGTCGCAGCCGCGCATGATGGGTGTTTCGGGCCGGCCGGCCAGCCCCGACGGACAGCGAATCGAGCCGATGCACGCGCATGGCGTCACGGTCATGTCGATCGGCCTGATGCTGAAGGAAGGCGAGGCGCTGGTCTGGCGTGGTCCGATGTTGATGGGCGCGCTGCAGCAGCTGCTGCAGCAGGTGAACTGGGGCGAGCTGGACGTGCTTCTGATCGACCTGCCACCGGGCACCGGCGACGTTCAGCTGAGCCTTTGCCAGAAAGCGCCTGTCACCGGGGCGATCATCGTGTCGACGCCGCAGGACGTCGCTCTGCTGGATGCTCGGCGCGCCATCGACATGTTCAACAAGCTGAAGACACCCGTCCTGGGCCTCGTCGAAAACATGTCCACCTATGTCTGCCCCAATTGCGGCCACGAGGCGCATCTGTTCGGTCATGGCGGGGTCGCGTCCGAGGCAGAGACCCTGGGTCTGCCTTTCCTGGGGGCGCTGCCCCTGCAACTCGAGGTGCGTCTGGCCGGCGATTCGGGAAAGCCGGCCGCACTGGGCGAAGGAGCCGTTGCCGAGGCCTATGGGCAGCTGGCAGACAGGCTGATCCGGGGCGGCATCGCCTGATCTGCTCCCTCGGCGCGGGAATTTCAGGGACATCTGGGAAAAGATGGAACACAGTCGCACCAGCGCTCTCGATTTCGTGAGCGTTCGTGAGCAACTTCCATATTTCTCGTGGAAGCCACTGCGCTTGCTCCTTGCATTGGCAGGATGTGTGGTGAACGTGCCGCAGTTGCCTTGATTTTGCTGGGAAACAGACAGTTCTAAATGTGGTGTGTCATAATGGCAACTGTACCACAATTGGTGGTTGCAAAGCCCTATTTTGCGATTCGCAACCAAAATCGGCAGGTATGTCCAGATTTTCACGGGCCAAAGCGGCAAAGAAGACCGTTGCTTCCCATGAATTCCCATGCCAAAACCAAATCACGAAAACGGGCAGTGAAACGGGGCGACAAGACCCCAAGAAGGCGAAGCAGACTTCATACAGGCATCCGTTTTCCAACATAGCCGACCCGCATGCGCGAGCAGCACCTCCCCCAGGTGGCGCGTGTCAGGGTCGGCAACCAACCCCGCAAAGGGGCCCGGGTAATCGGGAACGAGGGCGGCGGATCGGGCAGTGGCAGCGGCCCGATCCGCCCTTTCTCTTTCGGCTGGTCGAAAGAGCAGGACAGTGAGGGCGGGCGCAAGGTGGCGCGGAAGTTCAGAGGCACCGAAACCGTCAAGGTCGATGGCAAGGGACGCATGTCGATCCCGGCCCGACTGCGCCGCGTTTTCGATGCCGGTGATCCGTCCTTCACGGGCTCCAACACCGGCCGCACCCAGATCGTCGCCGTCTATGGTCCCGACTGGTGGAACTGGCTTGAACTCTACAGCGTCGACGCGGTCGAGCAGATCGACGAGCAGATCGACAGGCTTCCGCGCGGCAGCCAGCAGCGCCGCTGGCTGGAGCTTCTGATGAACGGCCAGTCGGTCGAGTTGGAAATCGACCGCGAAGGCCGCCTGGTCCTGCCGGCGAAACTGCGCGACAAGCTGAACCTGGCAGACGGAACCGAGACGATCTTTGAGTCGCGCGGCGACTATGTGCAGGTCTATCACCCGGATTCGCGTCCGAAGGATGTCCAGGCGCTCGAGGATTTCGCCTCGGGCTACGGCCCCGAGTTCGATCCGCGGGTCTTCCTGCAGCAGACGGACGAGGGCTAGGCGATGGCGGGTCCGCACGTCCCCGTTCTTCTTCGACCGCTTCTGCGCGTAGTGGCCCCTGTCGGCGGCACCTGGGTCGATGGCACGTTCGGGGCCGGCGGCTATGCCCGTGGTCTCTTGCAGGCCGGGGCGGAAAAGGTCATCGGCATCGACCGCGATCCGTCCGTCTTCGGCATGGCCGAGGGCTGGCGCGGCGACTATGGCGACCGGCTGCAGTTGGTCGAAGGCACGTTTTCGGATCTTGACCGGCTGGCCGGCCAGGCGGTGGAAGGTGTCGTTCTGGACCTCGGCGTCAGCTCGATGCAGCTTGACCAGGCCGACCGCGGCTTTTCCTTCCTGCGCGACGGTCCCCTGGACATGCGGATGGGCGGCGACATCCCGTCGGCCGCCGACCTGCTGAACACCGCCGAAGAAGGCACCATCGCGAACGTGCTCTATCACTTTGGCGAAGAACGCGCCTCGCGCCGGATCGCCAAGGCCATCGTGGCTGCCCGGCCGCTGTCCCGTACGGCCCAGCTGGCCGATATCGTGGCGGGCTGCCTGCCGCGTCCAAAGCCGGGTCAAAGCCATCCTGCGACCCGAAGCTTCCAGGCGATCCGCATCTGGGTCAATGACGAGTTCGGCCAACTCGTCGCCGGACTGTCGGCCGCCGAACGGGCCCTGAGGCCCGGCGGCCAACTGGCGGTCGTCAGCTTCCACTCGCTCGAGGACCGGATCGTCAAGCGCTTCATGCAGGCCCGGTCGGATGCGGGCGGCGGCGGCAACCGCTATGCCCCGGTCCAGCAGGCCGTTGAGCCGGCCTTCCGCCAGCCCTACCGCCGCGCCATCGGCCCCGACCCCGAGGAGCTGGAGGAAAACCCCCGCGCCCGTTCGGCACTGCTGCGCGTCGCCGTCCGGACGGATGCACCCGCGGGCGAGGTCGATGCCAGATCGCTGGCCATGCCCGACCTTCCGACCAGGGGGGGCGCCTGATGCGTTCGCTGACTTATCTGGCCTGCGTTCTTGTCGTCATGGGGCTGGCCTTCTGGGCCTATCGCGAAAACTATGCCACCCAGGCGGCCATCGGCCAGATGGCGCAGGTCCGGCGCGAGATCGCCGACCTGCGAGAGGAACTGGGCGTCCTGCGCGCCGAATGGGCCTATCTCAACCGCCCCGAACGGCTGCGCCAGCTGGTGGACCTGAACTTCGACCAGCTGCAGCTGGTGCCGGTGGCGCCGGACCAGTTCAACGACCTCGATCAGGTGGATTATCCCAAGCCGCCTGAACCCGAACCCTCGCTCGATCCCTCAATCACGCCTGACAACACGGAGTCCCAGCCATGATCCGCACCCCCCTGCGCCCCCTGGCCCGCATTCTTCGTGCCCGCGAACGAGGCGAAAATCCCGACGACATCGAGGCCGAAAACCGCCGCCGCCGCCACGAAGAGATCCAGGACCGCGCCCGCCGCCGGGCCGAGGGGCGGTTGATCCTCATGGCCTGCTGCTTCGTCCTGGCCTTCGGCACCGTCGGCGTTCGCATGGGCACGCTGGCCTCGGGCGAGCCGGCCGAGCCGCGTACGCAGGTGCTGTCGGCGCAGATCATGTCGCAGCGGGCCGACATCACCGACCGTCGCGGCCGGGTGCTGGCGACGAACCTGCTGACCCATTCCGTCTATGCACACCCGCACCAGATGATCGACCCGGTGGGCGCGGCCCAAGGATTGGCGCGGATCTTCCCGGACCTGGACGTCGAGCGGCTGACCCGCGACTTCACCGGAAACCGCAAGTTCATGTGGATCAAGCGCAAGATCAGCCCCGAGCAGATGCAGGCCGTCCATGACTTGGGCGAGCCTGGCCTGCTGTTCGGCCCGCGCGAGATGCGGATCTATCCCAACGGGGACATCGCCAGCCACATTTTGGGCGGATCGGGCTTTGGCACCGAAGGCGTCAACAGTGCCGAAGTGATCGGCGTTGCGGGGGTCGAGAAGGCCTTCGACGCCTGGCTTCGTGATCCGGCCAACGAAGGTGCGCCGCTGTCGCTGTCGATCGACCTGACGCTGCAGCAGGCGGTCGAAGACGTGTTGGCCTCCGGCATGAACGTCATGAATGCCAAGGGTGCAACCGGCATCCTGATGGAGGTCGCCAGCGGCGAGGTCCTGGCGATGGCCAGCCTGCCCGATTTCGACCCGAACGACCGCCCCCGCCCCCTGCTGACCGGAGAGCCGTCCGACAGCCCGCTGTTCAACCGCGCCGTTCAGGGCCAGTACGAACTGGGATCGACCTTCAAGATCTTTCCGGTCGCCCAGGCGCTGGATCTGGGGCTGATCAACCCCTCGAGCGGCATCAACGCCAAGGCGCCAATGCGGATCGGGCGCTTTCTGATCAACGACTTCCACCACTATGGAAACGAGCTGAGCGCGACCGACGTCATCGTGAAATCCTCGAACGTAGGCACCGTGCGGATCGCGCAGATGATCGGCGTCGACCGGCAGAAAGACTTTCTGGAGAAGCTGGGCCTGTTCGTCCCGACCCCGATCGAGATGGTCGAGGGCGCGACCGGCCAGCCGCTGGTCCCCGCGCGCTGGCCTGCCGTGACCTCGGCCACGGTCAGCTTTGGCCACGGTCTGGCGGCCAGCCCGCTGCATCTGGCGGCGGCCTACGCGACCATCGCAAACGGCGGCAAGCGGGTGACGCCGACTCTGGTCCACGGCCGCCAGCGCCCCGAGGGCGAGCAGGTCCTGTCGCCGCGCGCCGCCGCCATGGCGGTGGACATGCTGCGCCAGGTGGTAACCCGCGGCACGGCGCGCCAGGCCAACGTCGAGGGCTATGAGGTGGCGGGCAAGACCGGCACCGCCGACAAACCGCGCGCGTCTGGCGGATACTACAAGAACAAGGTCATCGCGACCTTCGCCTCGGTCTTCCCAGCCAGCGACCCGAAATACGTCCTGATCGTCGCCTTGGACGAACCGTCGGTCGAAACCGCCGCCGGCGAGAGCCGTACCGCCGGCTATACTGCCGTCCCGGTGGCTGCCGAGGTGATCCGCCGCGTCGCGCCGCTGCTGGGGCTGAAGCCTGCGACCGACGAAATCCTGCCGACGATCGCCGCGCGCTTCGAGCCGCGTGTTGAACCCGGCAAAGCGGCTGAGATAAAGCTCGTCGCAAATCAATGACGGGTGGGACTGTGACCAAGGACGATGTGAGGCTGTCGCAGCTGGGGCTGCGGGCACGTGACGGGCGCGACCCCACGATCACCGGACTGTCCATCGACAGCCGGACCGTCAAGCCGGGTCACCTGTTCGCGGCGCTGCCCGGTTCGGCGGTCCATGGCGGCGAATTCGTCCAGTATGCGCTGCGCATGCAGGCCGCGGCCATCCTGACCGACCGTCAGGGCGCCGAGATCGCTGCTGCCGAGCTCGCCGGCTGGGACGGCGCGCTTGTCGTGGCCGAGGATCCGCGCGCGGCTTTGGCCGGTGCTGCTGCACTGTGGTTTCGCGATCAGCCCGACCACGTCGTGGCCGTCACCGGCACCAGCGGCAAGACCAGCGTGGCCACCTTTACACGCCAGATCTGGCAGGCGCTCGGCCACAAGGCGATCAGCCTGGGCACGATGGGTGTCGAGGGCGACCACCACGCCAAGCTGGCCCACACGACGCCTGACCCGCTGACGCTGCACTCAGTCTTGGCCGATGCGGTGGCTGCGGGCGTCACCCATGCCGCGATGGAGGCGTCGAGCCACGGCCTCGACCAGCGCCGCCTGGACGGTGTGCGGGTCGAGGCGGCGGCCTTCACCAACTTCAGCCAGGATCACCTGGATTATCATGCGGGCTTTGACGAATACTTCGCGGCCAAGGCGCTGCTGTTCAACCGCGTGCTCGAGGATGGGGCGGCGGCGATCATCAACATCGACGGCCAGCGTGGCCGGCAGATGGCCGATATCGCCAAGGATCGCGGGCTTGCGCTGACGACAGTGGGCAGCGACGGCGCGGCCATGCTGCGCATCCTGGGTCAGCGCTATGACGCGACAGGGCAGGACCTGCGGTTTTCGCTGATGGGTCAGGCCCATATGGTGCGGCTGCCGCTGATCGGCGGGTTCCAGGCCGAAAACGTGCTGGCGGCGATGGGCCTGTGCCTGGCCTCGGGCGACGGCGCCGACGACATCCTGCGCGTGCTGCCGGGGCTGACCACCGTGCGCGGCCGGATGCAGCTGGCCGCGCAGCGTGAGAACGGCGCGGCAGTCTTCGTCGACTACGCCCACAAGCCCGGCGCGGTCATCGCCGCGCTGCAATCGCTGCGTCCACACGTCATGGGCCGGATCGTCTGCATCATCGGGGCAGGCGGGGACCGCGACCGGGGCAAGCGTCCGCTGATGGGTCAGGCCGCACGCGAACATGCCGACGTGGTCATCGTAACAGACGACAACCCCCGGACCGAGGATCCGGCCCTGATCCGCGCCGCCGTGATGGAGGGTGCCGGACCCGAGGCGACCGAGGTTCCCGACCGGGCCGAGGCGATCCTGCGCGGCGTCGATGCGCTGCAGCCGGGCGATGCCCTGCTGATCTGCGGCAAGGGGCACGAGACCGGCCAGATCGTCGGCCATGACGTCTATCCGTTCGACGATGCCGAACAGGCCTCTGTCGCGGTGGCGGCATTGGACGGCCGGATATGACGCTCTGGACATCGGCAGAGGCCGCTGCCGCAACGGGCGGCCGGGCGCAGGGCGAGTGGCGGGCCTTGGGCGTGTCCATCGACACCCGCACCATCCAGCCGGGCGACCTGTTCGTGGCGCTGGCCGCCGCGCGTGACGGCCACGACTTCGTGGCGCAGGCGTTGGACAAGGGCGCCTCTGCCGCGCTTGTCAGCCGCATTCCCGAAGGGCTGACGCCCGATGCACCGCTGCTGGTCGTGCCTGACGTGCTGCGCGCGCTCGAGGATCTGGGCCGCGCCGGTCGCGCCAGGACCCAGGCGCGCGTGATCGCGATCACCGGGTCGGTGGGCAAGACCTCGACCAAGGACATGGCGCGGGTGGCGCTGACGGGGCAGGGCAACATCCATGCAGCCGAGGCCAGCTACAACAACCACTGGGGCGTGCCGCTGACTTTGGCACGGATGCCCGCCGACACCGATTTCGCCATCATCGAGATCGGGATGAATCATCCGGGCGAAATCGCGCCCCTGTCGCGCATGGCCCGCCCGCATGTGGCGATGATCACCACCGTCGCCGCCGCGCATCTCGAGGCCTTCGGCGCGCTTGAGGGGATCGCGCAGGAAAAGGGCGCGATCTTCGAGGGGCTGCAGCCCGTTGGTCATGCCATCATCCCAGAAGACCTGCCCGTGACGCAGATCCTGCGGGATTGCGCCGACCGCGCGGGTGCGGTCGTGGTAGGCTTCGGTGACCATGGCATGGCGCGTCCGCTGCGCACGCAGTTGACCGAAGGCGCGATGTCCTGCCGCGCCCGGATCACCGGCGATACGGTCGATTTCACCCTGGCCACGACCGGACGGCACTTTGCGATGAACGCGGTGGGCGTTCTTGCCGCGCTCTCGGCGGCCGGGGCGGACCTGCTGGCGGCGGCGGCGGCTCTGGCGAAGTGGCAGCCCCCTGCGGGCCGCGGCGCGGTCGAGGATGTGGCCGGGATCCGCCTGATCGACGACGCCTACAACGCCAACCCGACCTCGCTTGCGGCGGGGCTGGAAACTTTGGTGAGGCTGAAGGGAGCGCGTCACGTCGCCATCCTGGGCGACATGCTCGAACTGGGCCCTGAGGAATATGCGATGCACAGGGCCCTCGCCGATGATGCGGCGATGGACAGGGTGGACCTCGTCCATGCTGCGGGCCCTCGGATGAAGCATCTCTATGATGCGCTGCCCGCATCGCGCCGGGGGGTCTGGTCGGAAAGCGCGGCGGTTCTGGCGTCGCAGGCGCATGATCTGGTCGCGCCGGGCGACGTGGTGCTTGTGAAAGGCTCGAAATCCTCGCGGATTTCCATGGTGGTGCAGGCGCTGCGCGCCCGGGCCGCCCAAGAAAAAGGATAACGCCATGCTCTATTGGCTCAGCAACCTGTCCGAGGGCGGGGATTTCTTCAACCTCTTCCGCTATATCACCTTCCGGGCAGGGGCCGCCTTCTTCACGGCGCTGTTCTTCGGCTTCATCTTCGGCTGGCCGCTGATCAACTATCTGCGTCGGGTGCAGAAGAAGGGCCAGCCCATCCGCGACGACGGTCCGCAGACCCACCTGGCCAAGGCGGGGACGCCCACGATGGGCGGCCTGCTGATCCTGTCGGCGCTGATGTTCTCGACGCTGCTGTGGGCGCGGCTCGACAACGGCTATGTCTGGATCGTGCTGCTGGTGACGGCCGCCTTCGCGGCCATCGGCTTTGCCGACGACTATGCCAAGGTGTCGAAGCAGAACACCAAAGGCGTCAGCTCGCGCACGCGGATGCTGCTGGGCCTGCTGATCGCGGCCTTGGCCGGATTCGCGGCCTCTCTGCTACATCCGGCCAACCTCACGAACCAACTGGCGCTGCCGGTGTTCAAGGACGCGCTGATCAACCTGGGCTTCCTCTTCGTTCCCTTCGCGATGGTCGTCATCGTCGGTGCCGCGAACGCGGTCAACCTGACCGACGGGCTGGACGGGCTTGCGATCATGCCGGTGATGATTGCGGCCGGCACGCTCGGCGTCATCGCCTACACCGTCGGGCGCGTCGACTTCACGGAATACCTGGGCGTGCACCACGTCCCCGGCAGCGGAGAGATCCTGATCTTCGTCGCCGCCCTGATCGGCGGGGGGCTGGGCTTTCTATGGTACAACGCCCCGCCTGCCGCCGTCTTCATGGGCGACACTGGCAGCCTCGCCCTGGGCGGCGCGCTTGGCGCCATCGCCGTCGTCACCAAGCACGAAATCGTGCTGGCCATCGTCGGCGGCCTTTTCGTGGTCGAGGCGCTGAGCGTCATCATCCAGGTCCTCTACTTCAAGCGGACCGGCAAGCGCGTCTTCCTGATGGCGCCGATCCACCACCATTTCGAAAAGAAGGGGTGGGGCGAAGCGCAGATCGTGATCCGGTTCTGGATCATCGCGCTGATCCTGGCCCTGATCGGCCTCGCGACCTTGAAACTGCGCTAGCGCCTGGCTTGGTCGCCAAATATCCTTGGGGCGAGGGGCAGACAGCCTCCGGCCGATGACTACAGGAGCCTCGCATGATCCCTGTTCAGGGCGTTGAAGATCGAACCGTCGCGGTGCTGGGCCTCGGCCGGTCCGGCAAGGCCACGGCGGCGGCACTCGCCGCGGGCGGGGCGCGCGTCGTGGCTTGGGATGACAGCGTCGATACGCGCGAGGCGGCCGAGGCCGACGGGCTTCACATCCAAGACCTGACCCGCGATGCTGCTTGGCAGGGCGTCAGCTTGCTGGTGGTCAGCCCCGGCATTCCGCATCTTTATCCGCGCCCGCACCCGGTGATCGCCAAGGCCTATGAATTGGGTATTCCGGTCGACAACGATATCGGGCTCTTCTTCCGCAGCTACGCGACGGAGGACTGGCATGGCTTCGACCGTTCCCCGCGCGTCATCGCGGTCACGGGATCGAACGGCAAGTCCACCACCACGGCGTTGATCCACCACGTGCTGGCCGAATGCGACCGCCCGACGCAGATGGGCGGGAACATCGGCACCGGTGTGCTGTCGCTGGAACCTGCCGTCGACGGAGAGGTCGTGGTGCTGGAGCTTTCCAGCTATCAGACCGATCTTGCGAGGGCGCTGACGCCGGATGTTGCGGTCTTCACCAACTTGTCCTCGGACCATCTGGACCGGCACGCCGGTCATGGCGGCTACTTCGCCGCCAAACGTCGCCTGTTCGCCGAAGGAGGCCCTGACCGGGCTGTGATCGGTGTCGATGAGGCCGAGGGCCTGTTCCTGGCGGGCCAAATGTCGATGGGCCCGACGGACGATAGGGTAATCCGCATCTCGGCAGGGCAGAAGCTGGATCGCGCGGCCTGGTCGGTCTTCGCCCGCAAGGGTTTTTTGTCAGAATACCGCAAGGGCCGGCAGGCCGCTTCGATCGACCTGAGAGAGATGCGCGGCCTGCCCGGAGCGCACAACCACCAGAACGCCTGCGCGGCTTATGCCGCCTGCCGGGCCGTGGGCCTGGCGCCACGCCAGATCGAGGCGGCCTTCCACAGCTTCGCGGGCCTGCCGCATCGCAGCCAGACCGTCGCCGAAATCGGCGGGGTGCGATATGTCAACGATTCGAAGGCAACGAACGTGGATGCCGCAGCCAAGGCGCTGCAGGCCTTCGACCGTATCCGCTGGATCGCTGGCGGTCTGGGCAAAGACGGCGGCATCGCGGCGCTTGCGCCGTATCTCGGGCAGGTCTCAAAGGCCTATCTGATCGGCCATTCGGCCCGCGACTTCGCGCTGGAGATCGGACAGACCCCGCACGAGATCGCCGAAACCATGGAAGATGCCGTCGCGCATGCCCATGCCGAGGCGGAACCGGGCGACACTGTCCTGCTGGCGCCTGCGGCAGCCAGCTTCGATCAGTATCCGAACTTTGAAAAGCGGGGGGAGCATTTCGTTCGCCTTGTGCAGGCGCTTGCTGCGGAAAGCTGATCCTAGATCGATCTAGACAACTGGCAACGTGAACCGGCAATGCAGCCGGGATTTCGACGCACATCCTGGGCGGCCGGACATTGCATCTTGCAACGCTGGCAAGCTGCAAACGTCCCTGCGCTAAATCAATTTGGTTCCCACATCGCCCCCAAAACTTTTGCGCGCGACATAAATATCGCAGTTGTAGAATCTTCGACGGCATCGCTAACGCTGCAGTTGCATTGCCAGTGGGCCGAGATATGCCCGCGCGACATCTAGCTGATTTAATTCAATCTCATCGGAGTGCGTCGCCATGGCGGTCAACTCAAGCACGACACCCGCCTCGGACAGGGCGCAGACAATCAATGGAACGACCAGCGCCGACACGCTCAGCGGGGGCGGGGGCAACGACACCATCCTGGGCGGCGGCGGCAATGACGCGCTTTACGGCGATCAGCCGCTGGCAGGGCAGTGGGCGTATGCGGTCTACAGCCGGGACTTCGGCTCGACCGGCAACCAGGCGCCGGACATCGACAACACCTCGACCGGCAGCCAGCTTCTGGACCGCGGCTATGTCAACGACTTCAACGTCGGAACGCTGGCCGGCGGCTTGCTCAATTCGGCGGATCCGAATGACTTCGGCATCGTCTATCGCTCGACGCTGAACATTTCGGCCGGGGGGACCTATCGGTTCGCCACCAGCTCCGACGACGGTTCGCGCATCATCATCCGCGATGCCGCCGGGAACATCGTCAGCTTCAACAACACGGCGGGGAACGGCGGTACGCTGGATTACCTGAACAACGACTTCCACCAAGGCGCGACGCAGCGAGAGGCGACGATCCAGCTTCCGCAGGGTACCTACTCGATCGAGGTCCGCTACTGGGAAAACCAGGGTGCCAACGTCTTGAATGCCAGCATCGGCGGACCGGGGCTGACGGCGCCGCTTCGTGACCTGGCCACCGATGCTACCATCGGCGTGCCGCCGGCGACCGCGGCGCTGGCCGGCGACGACCTGCTGGACGGCGGCGCCGGCGACGACACGCTGAGCGGCGGGACCGGAAATGACCGGCTGCTGGGTGGCGACGGCAACGATAGCCTGATCGGCGGCACCGGCAACGACACGCTGGACGGAGGCCCCGGCAACGACACGATGGATGGCGGCGAAGGCAGCGACCGCTTCGTGCTGAGCGGCAGCTTCGGGTCAGATACGATCATCGGCGGCGAGACCGGCCCCGACGTCGATACGATCGATGCGAGCGGCCTGACCGCGCCTGCATCGGTGACCTATGCCAACGAAGGCGGCTCGATCACCAGCGGCGGCAACACCGCGGTCTTCAGCCAGATCGAGATCGTCACCACGGGCAGCGGGGCGGACACGATCGACGCAAGGGCCAACACCGGCACCGCGACGTTCAACACCGGCGGCGGCAACGACACGATCACTGGCGGCCAGGGCGCCGAGACGATCAACGCAGGCGACGGCGATGATGTCTTGAACGGCGGCGGCGGCAACGATGTCTTGAACGGCGGCGCGGGCAATGACACGCTGACCGGGGGCGCTGGCGCCGACACGATGACCGGCGGCAGCGGTCGGGACATCTTCGTGGCCGAAGGCGCTGATACGATCACAGACTTCACGTCGGGCAACACTGACAGCACGCAGAACGACTTCATCGACCTGACATCGTTCTACAACGCGATCACGCTGGCGGCTTGGAATGCGGCGAACCCGACGCAGCAATACAATACCCCCCTGGCATGGCTGAAGGCCCAGCAGGCATCGGGCGTGCTGTCGCAGGCTGGTGGGCTGCGCATCCTGAACGGCGGCGCGGCCGTTGCAGGTGATGCGCTGGACGCCCTGTCGACCGGGGTTACCTGCTTCGCGGCGGGCACTCTGATTGACACGGCAGAAGGTTCCCGCTCGGTCGAGGACTTGCGCGAGGGTGACCTGGTAATGACCGCCGACCACGGTCTGCAGCCGCTGGCCTGGGTCGGTTCTCGTCGGATCGAGGCTGAGGAACTGGCCGCCCGGCCGAACCTGCGGCCGATCCGGATTGCGGCGAACGCCTTGGGGGCAGGGCTTCCGGCACGAGACCTGGTGGTCTCTCCGCAGCACCGGATGGTGGTCAGTTCTCGGATCGTCAGGCGAATTGCGGGGGCCGAGCAGGCGCTTGTCGCGGCCAAGCACCTGACCCTGTTGGACGGCATCGACGTCGCCGATGACCTGACGAGTGTGGAATACTTCCACATGCTCTTTGATCGTCACCAGGTGGTCTTTGCCGAGGGCGCGGCGACCGAATCACTCTATGTCGGCCCGCAGGCGAGGAGGTCGCTCCCCCCGGCCGCCCTGGCCGAGATCTTCGAGATCCTGCCGCAGCTGGACATGGACGGACCCGCAACGCGGCCCGCGCCCGCACGTGTCTTCGTCAACGGATCGGCCGGACGCAAGCTGGCCGAGCGCCATCTGAAGAACCAAGTCGCGCTGTACGCGTGACCCGCAGACGACCGATCCCGCCGATGCGCGGGATCGGTCCCGACGCGCGTTTGCGTTACGGAAGCTTCAGCCAAGTGTCACCGCCATGTCTTGCAACGCAAGGACACCGGCGCGGCAGGCAGGGCCAACCGCCCTCAGCCTTCCGATCACGAGGACACCAGATGAAGACAACAATCCTCTCAGCCGCGCTGCTATCTATTTCGGCGACGGCCGGCATCGCCCAACAGGCATTCGACGCCACGTTGACCGCGCATGCCGAACTGCCCGCGGCAAGTTTCGTGCCCGCGCCAGAGGGCGCCGCAGCGCATTTCAACGTCTCGGGCCGCTTCACCGGCCCCGGGGGGCGCGTCACCGACCTTTATGCCAATGTCCAGGACAACGGCCAGGCGCTGCCATCTCCGGGCCAGCCGCTGCAGGGGTTCTCGGGCGTTCGGTCCCTGGGCGAGGGGCGGTTCCTGGTGCTGACGGACAACGGTTTCGGGACCAAGGGAAATTCGTCCGATGTCATCTTGATGTTCAACATTGTCCGGCCCGACTGGGACAGCGGCCGCATTGCCATCGAGCGGACGGTGCGCCTGTCCGATCCCGACCAGAAGGTGCCGTTCCCGATCATGAACGAGGCGTCGCAGGGCCGCTTCCTGACCGGCGCCGACTTCGACGTCGAATCGATCCAGCCGGTTGGTGACACCTATTGGATCGGTGACGAATTCGGCCCCTGGCTGCTGCAGGTCGACGCCGACGGCAAGGTGCTGCAGGTCTTGGCCACTGAACCCGGAGGCACCTTGATGCGGTCGCCCGACAATGCCTTCGTCGCAGCAGCCGATCCTGGCGCGGCACCTGCCCCCGAGGTCGTGACCTTCCGGTCGGGCGGCTATGAGGGGATGGCCCTTTCCGAGGATCAGAAGACGCTTTACCCGCTTTTGGAGAAGCCGATCTGGGACGCCGCAGCGGGCGCGCAAGAGACCGTGGACGGTGTCCCGGTCCTGCGTCTGATGGAGGTCTCGACCGAGACCGGCGAATGGGGCGACCGGGTGAGGTATTACCCGCTCGAGGCGGCAGGGCATGCCATCGGCGACTTCAACCTGATCGACGGCACGCGTGGCCTGATCATCGAGCGCGACAACGGCCAGGGCGACCCGCGCGAGGGCTGGGCGGAAACACCCGCTGCGTTCAAGCGCATCTACCTTGTCGACCTGGAGCGCACGGACGAAAACGGCGTTCTGGAAAAGATCGCCTATATCGATCTGATGAACATCCGCGACCCCGAAGGCATCGCGCCCCGCGGGACGATCGACGGTGTGTTCGGCTTTCCCTTCGTGACGATCGAGAATGTCGACCGCGTCGACAAGGACCATATCGTCGTCGCCAACGACAACAACTTTCCCTTCTCGGTCGGTCGACAGCAGGGACGCGCCGACGACAACGAGATGATCCTGCTGGAGGTCGGCGCGTTCCTGAACGCCGAGTGACGACAGCCGGTCGTGCCCGGCGGGGCGGAACCCTTGGCGGTGCTCGCGAATTCCCGAAGCATGATGATACACCCGCACAAGGAACGCTTTGATCGGCTTGACCGGCTGTCGAAACAGCTTGATTCCGTGTTCCGCATCCCCGGCACCGGCATTCGCATCGGCTATGATTCGATTGCGGGCCTGATTCCAGGCTTGGGCGACGCGGCGGCTGCGCTGCCAGCCGCTTGGATCCTGCTGGAGAGCCGCCGGATGGGGCTTCCCAAGCGCAAGCTGGTCAAGCAAGGAGCCAATATCGCGTTGGACACCTTGTTCGGCAGCATTCCCCTGCTGGGGACCATCTTCGACGTCGGCTTCAAGGCCAACCTCCGCAACGTCGAGATCCTGCGCCGACATCTGGAAGAGAACGCGCTGCACCGCCGCTGACCTGCACGCGAGGCGGCGAAAGCCCGGCCGGGCATCGGCCGGGCCAGCAGGTCACATCGCCGGCATCACGGTGACGTCGATCAGATCCCCTTCGACGCCCTCAAGCATTCCGGCCTGGGTGGCCATGCCGGTTTCAAGATCGACGTTGTAGATTGTCCCGCCCGCCACCAGCCAGGCGGTGTTCGTGCCGTCCTCGGTCGTCTGGATGTCGAAGGCGGGTGTCGTATCGTCCATCTCGAAACCCAGCTTGCCGATCGCCGCCAGTGTGCCGTCGTTCGGAGAGGTCTGGCGGATCAGCGCGCCGATGGTGGTGTCGATATCGTACATCGCGGTCGCCTCGGGCTGGCCGAAGCTGTTGATGTAGGCAGCGGCCGCGATGGCCGGAGCCTCTCCCGCGTGCATGTCACCATCCTCGAAGGCCAACGAGCCGTCGACCGTCACCTCTCCGGTGTCGACGTTAACGCGATGGTTCGTCGTGCCGGTCATCAGGCGAAGGCGGTCGGCCATCGGGTTGAAGTCGACGATGACCGGCATGTCGGCCATCGGCAGCGGCGTGTCCATCACCGAGAGCTCGGTCGCGGCGCCGGTGGCCGGATCGATGGTCACGATGCGGTTGTCGGGCGTGACGCCCACCAGGGTTCCGTTGGCGGGGCGATAGTCGATCCCCAGCAGCGCGTCGACCCCCGTCACCGGCATGGTCGTCACCTCGGCCGGGGTGTCGCTGTCGAAGCTGGCCAGCGTCGTTCCATCGATCAGCCCGATCATGGGGGCTGCTGCGGCGGCGCCGGACCAGACGCCAAGGGCCAGCGTGGTCGCAAGGGTTCTGGAGGTGGTCATGTGTCGATCCTTTCAGGCTTTGTGGGCCGCGTCCTGCCGCCCATCATGACCCGAAGACACCGGAGCACGCCGTCTTGGATGCAGCACCGCGAAATTTTTTATTTCTCATCCCGCTATCGCTGATGCGGTCTCGCCATGGCTGGACCCCGCGCGGCAACCCGTGGCACGATGCGCCTTCATCAGGGGAGGCCCCGCATGAAAACGTCCGCCGTGGCGGAGACGGCAAGACCCGTCGATCTGACCGATGCCCTGCGACGCTGTGCCTGCGGCGAACAGCAGGCGTTGCGGCAGATCCTCGACACGGAAGGCGGGCGCTTGCTCGGCGTGGCGCAGCGGATGCTGCATCGTCGTGACTTGGCAGAGGAGGCCGTGCAGGAGAGCATGGTCCAGATCTGGCGCAAGGCGCATCAGTTTCGCGCCGGCGACGGCTCGGCCCGCGGCTGGATCTTCGCGATCCTGCGCAACCGTTGCCTGAACATCCTACGCGACGGGCGCCGGCTTGAAAGCTTTCCGTCCGACGCGCTGACGGCGATGCAGGATGCCCGGATGGACGCCGCCGGTGCCGGATTGGACGCCTTGGGCGACCGCGTGGCTCTGAAGGATTGCCTGACAGGGCTGGAGCCTGGCACCCGCCGCGCAATTTTGCTGGCTTATATCGGCGGTTTTACCCACGGAGAAATCGCCGCCATCCAGTCGGTGCCGCTGGGGACCTGCAAGTCCTGGATCCGCCGCGGACTCGATCTGCTACGCAGGTGCCTGACATGAGCGCCGATCTTGACGCCGAGGCCGATGCCTTCGTCCTGGGGCTGTCTGACGAACGCACCCATGCAGAGCAGGAGGCTGCGCTTGAGCATGACCCGATCTGGTCCGCCGCGGTGGCGCGTGCGCGTGATCGGTTGCTGCCGTTGGACCTGACGGCGGCCGACCTGCCCGGTGCGGCCGTCCTGTGGGACCGGATCGTTCCGCTGCTGGCAGACCATGCGTCGCAAGCGCCGACCGCGCCGACGCCCGTTCCCGCCAATCAGGCGCGACCGCCGCAGCGGTGGGTGCCGGCGGGCATCGCGGCCGCGATCGGTATTCTGGCCGGCACGGTCCTGGGCAGCACCTGGCTTGTCCCAGAGCCTGTCGTCATCGCCGTCCTTCTTGACGATGCGGGCAGTCCGACAGCGGTCGTGGAGGACTTCGGCGCGGCGGATGCGCGGATCAGGTTCGTGGGCGGCGTCGATGTGCCGAAGGATCGGCAGCTGCAGGTCTGGACGCTTCCCTCGGCGGACATGGGGCCGGTCTCGCTGGGGCTTCTGCCCGGCCCGCGAGAGACGGATCTTGACCCGCCGAGGTTGCCTGCGCCAACCGACGGGCAACTCTACGAGATCACGCTTGAACCTCTGGGAGGTTCGCCGACGGGACGTCCCACGGGAAGGATTCTGGCAAAGGGGCTGGCGGCGCGGCAGGATGGGGTCTGATGTCGCCAGCCTGCGCAATGGCGCCGTGGGCGACTTGGACGGCCTCTCCGGCCAGACGGCGCGACGTCCGCCGAGGGTGAAGTTCCTGATGCAGTTCGACCGAATGGTCGGAGTGGGCATCTGCTTGCGCCGGTAGCGTGGCAGAACCGGACGTCGATCTTGCATCCTGCCCGGTTTCCCGTGAATTTCGGCACCAAGCGGGAAGGGGTCAGCATGACGATCGTGATGGACGCTGAAGCGTTGAACAGTTTTTTGGCGGCGGAGTTTCCGCAGATCGCCGATAGTTTCCGCGTCGAGGCCCTCGAAGGTGATGTCCTGACGGCGCGCCTGATCGTCGCCGGGGAACACCTGCGACCGGGGGGCACGGTCAGCGGCCCCTCGATCTTTGCGCTGGCAGACGTGGCGGTCTATTGCGCGATCCTGTCGCGCATCGGTCCGGTGGCGCTGGCGGTGACGACCAGCGCTTCGATCGACTTCATGAGAAAGCCCGCGGCTGCCACGGATCTGCTGGCGCGGTGCACGCTTCTGAAGCTGGGGCGCAGCCTGGCCGTGGGCGACACGTTGATCTTTTCGGAGGGTCTGGCAGAGCCAGTGGCACGATGCTCGATGACGTATTCGATTCCGCCAAAATGACCGGAAACCTACGCCTTACCGCCAGGTATTTTGTTACCTAAGTTGTAAGGTGTTGATTGTGAGTGATAAATACGCCGACGACGCGCTTGACCTGGCTTGCGTGATCCGGGATATACGCCCATCTCGAATGCACACGACCCTGAAGGGACGACAGATGAAAACCTATACCGCGAAACCGGCGGAGATCGAGAAGAAGTGGATCCTGATCGACGCCGAGGGCGTCGTTCTGGGCCGCCTCGCCACGATCGTCGCCAACCGCCTGCGCGGCAAGCACAAACCGACGTTCACGCCGCACATGGATATGGGCGACAACGTGATCATCATCAACGCCGACAAGGTGCAGATGACGGGCAACAAGCGCAACGACAAGAAATACTACTGGCACACCGGCCACCCGGGCGGCATCAAGCACCGGACTGCGCGCCAGATCCTGGAAGGCGCGCATCCCGAGCGCGTTGTCATGAAGGCGGTCGAGCGCATGATCAGCCGCAACAAGCTGGGCAAGCAGCAGATGACCCATCTGCGCGTCTATGCCGGGACCGAGCACCCGCACGAGGCGCAGCAGCCCGAAGTTCTGGACGTCAAGGTCCTGAACGTCAAAAACACCCGGAGCGCATGATCATGGCCGAAGACATCAAATCTCTGGACGACCTGAAGTCGGCCGTGTCCGGCACGCCCGCCGCTGTCGTCGAAGCCGCCGTCAACCGCCAGCCGCAGCGCGATGACTTGGGCCGCAGCTATGCCACCGGCAAGCGCAAAGACGCGGTCGCTCGCGTCTGGGTCAAGCCCGGCTCGGGTAAGGTCACGGTGAACGGCAAGGACATCGACGCCTATTTCGCACGTCCCGTTCTGCAGATGATCCTGCGCCAGCCTTTCGAGGTTGCCGGCGTGAGCGGTCAGTACGACGTCCAGGCGACCGTCAAGGGCGGCGGCCTGTCGGGTCAGGCGGGCGCTGTGAAGCATGGCATCAGTCAGGCGCTGCAGTTGCACGAGCCCGGCCTGCGCGCTGCGCTGAAGGCGGCGGGCTTCCTGACGCGCGACAGCCGCGTGGTGGAGCGTAAGAAGTACGGCAAGGCGAAGGCACGTCGGAGCTTCCAGTTCTCGAAGCGCTGATTTTTGTCGGCAAGTTGCTAGAGGGCGCGGCATTTGCCGCGCCCTTTTTGTTT
>JAYZBS010000144.1:0-6211 GCA_036338635.1 Pseudomonadota bacterium
GCGCCTGGCGTATCCACGCCTGGAAGAAGGCTCAGAAAAAGCTGATGCCCAACACCATCCCGAAGCTGGTCCTGCAGATGCGGATCCGCCGGGCGGCCGAGTTGGGGATGGATTACAAGACCTATGCCCGCGTGCGGCAGACCTCGGGGCAGGACATCACCGGGCTGCTGTTTTCCTCCAACGCGCTGCGCATAATTTCCTACGGCGCCCATATGCCCGAGGCAGAGCGGCGCGCGCTGGAAATGGTACGGAATTCCAGCAAGCTGGCACTCGTGCACAGGCCGAACAGCCCCGAGGCGGTTCTGGCCGCGCATCCGGTGCTGGATGCAGCAGGGCCTGCGCCGAAGTTCAACGAGAGCTGGTCGCAGATGCGCGCTCGCGTGCAGGACCTGATCCGCAGTCAGGGCCTGCCGGGGTCCTCCGTGGTGGTGATCGGCGATGCGCCCTTGGAAAGCGAGTGGAGCACGGCCGCCCGCGCCGCCGCCTATCTGTCCGCAGCGGAGTATTTCCGGCATCCCGCCGTCTGAAACGGCTCCCTTGCGCGCGGCGGGGCGCTCCCGCCCCAGACCAGCATCGAACCTGAGCCAGCATCAAAGATGCAGGCCCGAGGCGTTGGGTCGGGCGCGCCGCTGACGCGGCGCGGATCACCACATGTCGCCGACGGTATAGCCCTCGGGGAAGGGATCGCTTGGATCCAGCGTGTAGCTGGAGAACCCGTAGATCCAGCCCTGACCTGAAAGCGTCGGCACGATGGCCGGGTAGGGGCCGACCTTGGTTTCCTCGACAATGCGCCCGGTGAAGGTGGTGCCGAGGGGGCCTGCATTCACGTAGTCCTGACCCAGGGCAAGCTGCCGCTTTGCATGCAGGACCGCCATCTTGGCACAGGTGCCGGTGCCGCAGGGGGAACGGTCGAGGATGCCGCTGGCATCCTGCGGACGGTCAGGGTCAAAGGCGCCGGTTGAGATCGTGATGGCGCCGCGCCCGTCAGTGCCCTGATCGATCGGCGCGCCCCAGAGGTTGGTGATCGTGGGGCCGGTGATTTCGGGATTGTCCGGGTGGGTGACGGGCAGCTGTTCTGCAGTGGCGTGGCGGATGGCTTCACTGATGCGGGTGATCTCCTTGCCGTTCTCTGCCGAGAGGTCCACGCCCAGCCGGTCCGCGTCGGCCAAAACGAAGAACATGCCACCCCAGGCCACATCGACGGTGACGGTGCCAAGGCCCGCGACCTCGACACTCGCGTCCAGATGCATGGCAAAGGCGGGCACGTTGCGAAAGCTGACCTTCGTCACCTTGCCATCGCGGCAGTCGGCCCGCACGCGGATCAGCCCGGCGGGGGCCTCCAGTGTCAGCTCGGTCACCGGTTCCGCCATCGGCAGGATCCCGGTTTCAAGCAGCACGGTGACCACGCAGATGGTGTTTGACCCGGACATCGGCGGGTATTCGGTCTGCTCGAAGATGATGAAGCCCGCGTCGGCCTCCGGGTGGCAGGGTGGCACCAGCGCATTGCCGCAGAGGCCGGGATTGCCACGCGGCTCTCGCAGCATCATCAGGCGGATCTCATCGTGGTTGGCGGCCATGTCCTGCATTTTCTCGAACACGCTGGCCCCCTTCAGCAGCGGCATGCCGCCGGTGATGACACGGCCGGGTTCGCCCTCGGCGTGGGCCTCATAGGTTTGCAGGATACGGGAGGCACGCATGGGCTTGGCTTTCACTGAGGTCTGATGCGGTGACGCTAGCAGCCTTCTGCGCATCTGCAAACGTCGCGTCCCGAATTTCAAGAGAGCCAAGCGGGCTGGCCTTTGGCGCGCGGCTGGGCTATCCCGGCTGGCAACGCGGCAGCGCCATTCGAGGGCCTGCGACACGGATCATGAAAGGCCATGATATGAGCTTTGAAACACCGGGGCCGGTCGAGGCCCGCCTGCGCGATGCGATCAGCCCGATTGAAGAGATCATCGAAGAGGCCCGCCAGGGGCGCATGTTCATCCTGGTGGATCACGAGGACCGCGAGAACGAGGGCGACCTGGTCATCCCGGCGCAGATGGCCACACCCGACGCGATCAACTTCATGGCCACTCATGGCCGGGGCCTGATTTGCCTGTCTTTGACGGCCGACCGGATCGAGACCCTGGGCCTGACGCTGATGAGCCCCAAGAACTCCAGCCGCCACGAGACCGCCTTCACGATGTCCATTGAAGCGCGGGAAGGCGTCACGACAGGCATCAGCGCGCATGACCGCGCCCGCACGATCAGCGTGGCGATCGATCCGTCGAAGGGCGCGCCCGACATCGCAACGCCAGGCCATATCTTCCCGCTGCGCGCCCGCGATGGCGGCGTTCTGGTCAGGGCCGGCCATACCGAGGCGGCCGTGGACATCTCTCGGTTGGCGGGGCTGAACCCTTCGGGCGTGATCTGCGAGATCATGAACGAGGACGGCAGCATGGCCCGGCTGCCGGACCTGGTGGCCTTCGCCCGCAAGCACGGGCTGAAGATCGGCACGATCAGCGACCTGATCCGCTATCGCCGCCGCTATGACAACCTGATCGCCGAACGCGCGCAGCGCCAGGTGCATTCGATGCATGGCGGCGACTGGATGATGCGGATCTTTGCAGACGAGACGCAGGGGATCGAACATATCGTCCTGTCCAAGGGCGACCTGACCACGGATGCGCCGGTCCTGGTGCGGATGCATGCGCTGGACCCGCTGCACGATGTTCTGGGCATCGGGCGCGAGGATGCTGGTAGTTTGCAGGCCGCCATGCGAGCCATCGCCGACGAGGGGCGGGGCGTCGTGGTGCTGATCCGCGACCTGTCCGAGGCCGTGGCCGAAGGTGGCGAGGTCGGCCCCCATACGCTGCGGCAATACGGTCTTGGCGCGCAGATCCTGTCCGCATTGGGTCTGTCGCAGCTGATCCTTCTGACCAATTCGGCACCCGTGAAGGTGGTGGGGCTTGACGCCTACGGCCTTTCGATCCATTCCACCCGGCCTATTCCCAAGGACTGAGAGATGGCCTCGAACACGCAACATCACGAACTGGCGCTGCCGCGTCTGGAGGCTCCGGTCCGCCTGCTGGCGATCGTCGCGCCTTATTACCGCGAGATCGCCGACGGGCTGATCGCCGGCGCCAGCGCCACGGCCTGTCAGGCCGGCGCCGAGATCGAGGTGATCGAGGTCCCCGGCGCCCTTGAGATACCGACCGCCGTGGTACTGGCATCCCGCAGCGGGCGCTTCGACGGGTTCGTCGCGCTCGGCTGCGTGATCC
This sequence comes from Pseudomonadota bacterium, assembly GCA_036338635.1. Taxonomy (GTDB): domain Bacteria; phylum Pseudomonadota; class Alphaproteobacteria; order Rhodobacterales; family Rhodobacteraceae; genus Paracoccus. Next base: position 3,261 of record JAYZBS010000144.1, read on the forward strand.
GGGGCGAGACGACGCATTACGATACGGTCTGCAATGATAGTTCCCGCGGGCTGACGCTGCTGGGCCTGCAGGGGCTCTGCATCGGCAATGGCATCCTGACGGTCGAGAACATGGCGCAGGCGCAGGTCCGCGCTGACCCCGACGGACAGAACAAGGGCGGCGGCGCTGCCGCGGCGGCGCTGCATCTGATTGCGCTGGCCCGCCGGTGGAGCCGGACGGCCGATGCGGCTCTGCCCGAAACCGACCTGATCCGTCTGGCCGGGGCGCTGGAAGGGCAGGGGCGCGCATGACCGAAACCGGCAAACGCCCCGACCGCCGCACGCTGAGCAGCGCAGCACGGCTCTATGCCGTGCAGGCCCTGTTCCAGATGGAGGCCGCCGGCCAGTCGGCGGACCGTGTCACGCGCGAGTTCCAGAACTTCCGGATCGCCGCCGACGACCGTGACGGCCCCACCGCCGAAGCAGACGAGGCGCTGTTTGGCCGGATCGTCGATGATGTCGTGATCTGGCAATCCCGCATCGACCAGGCCACCGATCGGGCCTTGGTCGAGCGCTGGCCGATCGAGCGTATCGACCCGGTCCTGCGCGCGGTCTTCCGCGCCGCCGGCGCCGAACTCGTGACCGGCCGCGCGCCCGCCAAGGTGGTGATCAGCGAATATGTCCGCCTGACGCAGGCCTTCTTCCCCGAGGGCCGAGAGACGAAATTCGTCAATGCAGTCTTGGACCACATGGCGCGGCACCTGCAGCCGGACGCGTTCAGCTAAGGGGCGTCTGTCTGCGATTCTGGTGAAAGCCCGGCCCCTTGCGGCCGGGCTTTTGTGTTGACGCAAGCGGTCCTTGCAGGCTCTAAGTGCCATGCCTGCGACACAGTAGCTTGAAAATGCCAAGCAACAACCGTGACTTCTATGCAACATCGCAGACGGCTGCAGGGCGTCAGAAAATCGCCTAATATTTCAGCAATCACGAGGGTGTTTCAGGAACGTCAGTTTTTCGGAAGGCAGCGCGGTCCTGCCAAAGTCTGATTTCCACAGCCCCAATGCTGAGTTACTTAACACGCCGAATGGTTGCATCAAGAATCGTTTCAGCTCGTTTTCGGCAAGGTTTCGCCGGCTAAAGGCCTGCCGCAGCGCCCCCGGATTTTCTGAGGGCCGCAATATCTCCGGCTGCTCTTTGAACCGGCGAGGGGCAGGTCTAATTGATCTCGCAGCAGAGATGCTCTGGTGCCAAGATGGAGCCAGGACAACGAAACTCAGCTCGTGAGGAAGTTAAGATGAAAAAAGTTACGCTGCTGACCGGCACCGCCGCCATCCTGGCCGCCCTGTCGGCGCCCGCCTTTGCGCAGAGCGAGATTGCCACCGGCGCCGATGCGACCGGCATCTCGTCCATTGACGACCGCATCACTGACATCGAAGACGATGTCACCGACCGCTTCGACCGCGATAACGATCCCGACCGTTTCGGTCCCGCAGACCGCCGTCAGGGCCTGTTCGGCACCATGTCGCTGGCTTATACCGGCCGCACCGGCAACACCGAGAACCAGGATCTGGCTGTTGCCGGTCGCATCAGTTACAATCAGGCCCAGTTCGCTCAGAGCGTCGGTCTGTCGCTGGAATTCGGTGAGGACGACGACGGCAACAAGGATCAGGAAGAAGTCAGCGCGATCTATGACGCGCAGTACTACTTCAACGACCGCTTCTATGCCTTCGCTCTGGGCCGCATCACTCAGGACGGTCTGGTGGACGGCGAGCCGAACTACCCCGGCGACGTCGACTTTACCGACGAATTTGAAGACCTGCGCACGGATGCCTTCCTCGGCTTCGGTCCGGGCTACCGCATCCTGAACGACGCACAGACCACCTGGCGCGTGCAGGCCGGTGTCGGCGTCCGCTACACCAAGACTGGTGCTCAGGAAGCCGGGTTCGACATCGACGGCGATCCCGTCACTGATTCGTCGGATACCGATGTCGGCTACATCGCGTCGTCGCGGGTCTACCATCGCTTCAATGACATGGTGTTCATCACCAACGACACTGACTACTTGGCTTCGGACGAAGCTGCGGACGTGATCACCAACGAATTCGGCGTGAACTTCCAGATGTCGGAGCAGCTGGCGACGCGTCTCAGCTACACCACCGAGTATCAGGAAGATCGCCCCGAGCGGACAGACAACACCTTGGGTGTTGCAGTTGTCTACGGCTTCTGATCGCCGATATCGGCAGGGACGGTCTCCGGGCGCAGTCTTTGCCGAGAAATCCGCGTAAAGTACTTAGTTGGCCGCATTGCGGCCAACTTTGCGTTTCAGGGACGCTGCATTTTGAGCCGGCAGCCAGTAAAATGCTGTCGTGTTTGTGCAAGTGTTCCGGCAGCGTGAGGAGGGCCTGAGTATCTGCCTGAACATCAAGAAGATGCGCGGGGTCTACAATGACTTAGGTCTGCAGCTCAGGAACAAGCGTCAGAGACGGCGCTTGAAGGCGAAGCTGCGCGACAATCGTTATTAGGCTGTCGGGCCGGACGATTTCTGGGCATGGACTTCGTTCACGATCAGCCAGCTTTGGTTAATAAGCTGCGAACCTTGACGATCGTCGGCAAGCATTCGCGCTTCTGCTCCACCGCCGATCCGCGCTATACTTACCGCCGCGGGGATGCGGTCGGGAGACTGGAGCGGGTCTGTGCTCGGCTTGGCTGTCCTAGCGCAATCCGGTTCGACAATGGCAGCGAATTCTTCTCTTGCGATCTCGACCTGCGGGGGTTCGTCAACGAGGTCATGCTGTACTTCTCACACCCCAGAAAGCCTATCAACAATGGCTCCATCTTCCTGACGCGCGACAGCCGCGTGGTGGAGCGTAAGAAGTACGGCAAGGCGAAGGCACGTCGGAGCTTCCAGTTCTCGAAGCGCTGATTTTTGTCGGCAAGTTGCTAGAGGGCGCGGCATTTGCCGCGCCCTTTTTGTTT
>JAYZBS010000145.1:0-6361 GCA_036338635.1 Pseudomonadota bacterium
TCACCGCTTCCAGCGCCCCCTTCGCCCTGATCTCAGGGGCATGCTGCCTTCCTTTCGACATCGACGATCTCTCTCGAGGTGAAGATCAGCACACAGCTGATCAGAGCTGACGCCAAGGGCCGCTGTTCGGGGATAATCTCAGAATGACGCGCTGCAGAAGAATGATCGCTGAAATCGAATCCGGTTTGGATGAACGATAATCAGTTAAGATCATACCCATTTCGCCAGCGGCGGCAGGCTCATCAGGACGGCGTCGGCGTTGTGGCCGGTCTCGAGGCCGAACTTGGTGCCGCGGTCATAGACAAGGTTGTATTCGGCATACAGGCCTCGGTGGATCAGCTGGGCGTCGCGGTCAGCGTCGGTGAATGGGGCTGCCATCCGCGCCTTGGCCAGCGGCAGGAAGGCTGGCAGAAAAGCCTCGCCCACGGCGCGGGTGAAGGCGAAATCGGCTTCCCAGTCGCCTGTGTTCAGATCGTCAAAGAAAATCCCCCCGACGCCCCGCGCGCGGCCACGATGAGGGATGAAGAAGTATTCGTCGGCCCAAACCTTGAAGCGGTCGTAATAGTCAGCCCCGTGCGGCAGGCAGGCGTTGCGCATCGTATCATGGAAATGGGCGGTATCGTCGGCGTATTCGAGACACGGGTTCAAGTCCGACCCGCCTCCGAACCACCAGGCACCAGGCGTCCAGAACATCCGCGTGTTCATGTGCACGGCCGGGGCATGCGGGTTCTGCATATGCGCGACCAGGCTGACGCCGCTGGCCCAGAAGCGTGGGTCGCTGTCCATGCCCGGCACACCGCGTGCGGCCATCGCGGCCTGCGCGCGGGGGGCCAGGGTGCCGTGGACTTCGGACCAGTTCACGCCGACCTTTTCAAAGACGCGACCGCCGCGCATGACGGACATCAGCCCGCCGCCGCCACCTTCGGCGCGTTCGGTCGGCGTCACCGTGAACCTGCCGGCTTGATTGTTGCCGGGGCCACGGTCCTCCAGCGCCTCGAAGGCGGCGACGATGCGGTCGCGCAGCTCGTGGAACCAGGCGGCGGCGCGGCGGCGTTGTTCGTCCATGAGGCTCCTCATTCGTGATTTGCAAAGCCGGCCGCGTCGCGGCTAGCATCCGGCACCGATGTAAAGAGACCCGACATGCGCCGCAACACCGCCCTTGCCCTGATCGCCCTGCCCCTGCTGGCCGCCTGCGGCACCCCGCAGGAACGCTGCATCAGCCGGAACACCAGCGAATACCGCACCGTCAGCAGCCTCCTGGCCGAGGTCGAGGGCAACCTGGCCCGCGGCTATGCCTGGGAAGAGCGTCAGGTCGTCCGCACCCGCTTCGATCAGTGCCGCCGGGTCCTGCGGGACAAGGATGGCAACGCGCATGTTACAAGCTATGGCTGCTGGCGCGATTATGTGGACACCGAGCGGTACCGCGTGCCCATCGACCCCGCGGCCGAGGCGCGCAAGCGCGACGGTCTGGCCGAACGTCAGGCAGCCCTGGCCAGAAACGCCCGCGCCGCCGTGTCGGCCTGCCGCGCCGCCTATCCCGAAACCACCTAGAGGATCTGTGCCGTCACGGAGTCGGCCAGGCTGCGGCCACCATCGACGGTCATGATCTGCCCCGTGACAAAGCGCGCCCCGTCGCTGACGAGATAGTGTACCGTCTCTGCCAGTTCGTCGGCGGGGGCGATGCGGCCCAGGGGCGTGCCGGCAATGATCTGCGCGCGCTTGTCCGGGTCTTCCTTCAACGCGCATTGCAGTTCATGCGACATCACGCTGCTGAAGCTGACGCCGTTCACGCGGATCCGATGCGGCGCCAGCGCCAGGGCCAGACCGCGCGTCGCCTGTTCCTGGGCGGCGCAGGCGATGGAGTAGCCCAGCATCGACGGAATCGGCCTCCGTGCCGCCAGCGTCGAGATGTTGACGATGGCTCCGGTCTGCGAGGCAGGGCCCTCGCCGTCGGCCTGCTTGATCATCCGCTTCGCGACCATCTGCGACAGGCGCAGGCTGGCCATCAAGTTCTGGCGCAGCATCTCCTCGAGCGCGTCCATGTCGGTGTCCAGCGGGTCGCTGTTCTTGACGAAGCGGTGGGCGTTCACAAGGATGTCGACGCGGTCGAAGGCATCCAGCGTTGCCGACAGCAGGTTCGCCATCGCCAGCTTCTCCGACATGTTGCCCGCGAAGCGGCGCACCTGCGACTGGTCGTCCTCGTAGTCCGAGATGACCGAGTTCAGCGCCGCCTCGTCGCTGTCGGCGAACATCACCTGCGCGCCGCGTTCCGTCAGGTGTCGGGCGATCGCCAGGCCCACGCCCCGCGCGGCCCCCGTCACGATCGCGGACTTGCCTTGTATCGACATGCTCATCGGCGATTCTTCCGTGCGTCGCCCTTGCCGGCGGCGGTTGCCTCGATCACCTTGAAGCGGCTGTCGCCGCCGATCTCGTGGACCTGACCGAAATGTTCGGCCAGGACGGCCTCATAGGGAAGGTGACGGTTCGCCACCATCCACAGCCGTCCCGCGCCCGTCAGCAGCCGCGCCGCCGTGGCGATGAAGGCCGCCCCCAGGCGCGGGTCGGCCTGACGACCTTCGTGGAACGGCGGGTTCATGACGACGCCGTTGACAGGCTCTTTGAGGCGAAAGTCCCGGGCATCTGCCCAGTGAAACCGAGCACGCGGGTCTGTCACGTTCCGCCGCGCCGATTCGAGCGCGGCGTGATCCGCCTCGACCAGATGAAGTTCGGTCACGCCGCTGCGTGACAGGATCTGCGCCGACAGCCAGCCCCAGCCGGCGCCCAAATCGACGATGCGCGTCGGCAGCTTTGGCGGCAGATTATCGGCCAGCATCCGCGACCCCGGATCGACGCCATCGGCAGAAAAGACGCCTGGCAGGGTCGTGAAGCCCGGCGCGACTTCGCGGGCCGAGGCGACCCAATCCGGCGGCAGCCAGTCCAGGTCCGGGGCGGTGACGCGGAAGATCTTGCCATGCGCTTTGCTGATGACGTCGCTGACAGGTACGAGCCCCCGCAACTCCTTCAGCAGTGCATCGACACCATCGGTCTTCTGGCCGTCGATCCAGAGGTCGCCCCCTGCGGCAAGGTGCCCGACGGCCTGTGCGATGCGGGCGCGGGCGGCCGCCTTGGCACGCGGCAGTCGAACGATCGCATTGTCAAATTGCCCTTCCACCGAGGTGGAGACTTGGAACCCGCGGGCGGACAGCCCCTCGTGATCGGGAAAGTGCCCCTGGACGACATGCAGATGCCCGGGATCCAGCGGCGACAGGTCGTCGGCGGCCGCGGCCCCGATGAACAGCACCTCGCCTCCGGGATGGCCGTCCGGAAAGGCCAGGTCCAATCGTGATTGGGTCACGTGATTACTCTTTTTCCATGGTGCATTGCAGGGGATGCTGCTGGCGGCGTGCCAGCTCCATCACCTGGGCGACCTTCGTCTCGGCCACCTCGTGCGAGAAGACGCCGACCACCGCCACGCCCCGCCGGTGAACGGTCAGCATGATCTCGATGGCCTGGGCGTGGGTCATGTGGAACAACCGTTCCAACACGTGGACGACAAACTCCATCGGCGTGAAGTCATCGTTCAGCATCAACACCTTGTACATCGGTGGCCGCTGCGACTTGGCGCGCGGCTTGACGGCCAGATCGGATTGGTCGTCGGGCTTGTCGGTATCGGTCATCCAGTGCGTCATCGGGTTGGCGTCGTTCCTGAAGTCTGCAGCGTGGACCCGCCGGACAGCGTCCGCACAGGTGTTTCCAAGAAATATAACGCAAACCGGCGCGGATGAAAGCCCCGGCCCCCGCCTTTCCGCCCTTCCGGTCAGGCAATACAAATTTAAGTTGAATGCCCGGTTTCACGGAAGTTTCACCCATGCTATTATCACTTCGTTAACGACGGACATGCGAGAAACGACATGTCCGCTTGAGGCAGAGAGACAGCGACAGTGACCCGAATCCTTCCCGCATTCCGGCTCCTCGGCCGTGTTCTGATTGCCGTGACGTTGCTTGCGGTGCCCGCCGCCGCGGCGCCCTTCGCGGCCTATGTCATGGACGCCCGCAGCGGCCAGCCGATCTATCGCCAGAACTCGGACACCCGGTTGCACCCGGCGTCCCTGACCAAGATGATGACCCTCTACATGACCTTCTCGGCCATCGAGAGGGGGCAGGTCAGACTCGACTCCAAGTTCACGATCTCCAGCAACGCCGCGAGTGAGCCGCCGTCCAAGCTGGGCCTGCGCGCGGGCCAGAAGATCGAGCTGCGCTATCTGATCCGCGCGGCCGCCATCAAATCCGCCAACGACGCCGCGACTGCGCTTGGCGAGGGGCTGGCCGGGTCAGAGGAAGCCTTTGCACAGCAGATGACGCAAATGGCGCGGGCGCTTGGCATGAACAACACGCAGTTCCGCAACGCCCATGGCCTGACGACCGAAGGCCATTACTCCACCGCCCATGACATGAGCGTGCTGGGGCGGCATCTGTTCTACGATTTTCCGCAGTACTACAACCTCTTCTCGCGCCGTTCGGCAGATGCCGGCATCGCCCAGGTGTCCGCGACGAACCGCCGGTTCCTAGATGATTATCCCGGCGCTGACGGCATCAAGACCGGCTATACCCGGGCGGCCGGCTTCAACCTGACGGCCTCGGCGCAACGCGGGAACAAGCGCCTGATCGCGACTGTCTTCGGCGGCACGTCGACGGCGCAGCGCAACCAGGTCATGGCCGAATTGCTGGACAGCAGCTTCACCCGCGTTCCCGATCGCGTGCGCGAGGTGAAGCCGCAGCGTCCGCGCATGCTGGTGCAGCAGACGACGCGCCGTGCGCAGGTCGCCCCGACGCCCGCGGCAACCCAGCCAGAGCCTCAGCGACTGGTGCTGCAGGCCTCGCCGCCCCCGTCCTCGCGTCCTGCGGCAGCTTCCTCGCTGGTTGCCTCCGCGCCCAAGGTTGATCTGACCGAGGCGCTGCGGATTGCAACGGCCGGCGCACAGGCAAGCCTGCCGGGCGTGTCACTGGCAAGCAGTGCCCGCCCACGCGCCCGCCCCGGCACGGAGGGCGCCGCCATCGAGACCGCGATCGCCATGGCAGTCGCCGTCGATGCGCCTGCCAGCGCCAGCCTGGCCGCGCCGGTCCTGGCGAAATCGAACCGTCCCACCCCTGCGCCCGGTCGCGGTGCCAGCACGGCAGCGGTCGAAGCGGCCGTCGTCGCTACGGCCGAGACGCCGGCTGCGGTTGAGCCCGCGGTAGATGGCCTGTCGCTCGACAGCTCCAGCGCGCCAAGGCCCCGTTCGGAGACGGTGATCTTGGCCGCGATGGGCGAAGGCGACATTTCGAACCCCGAGGCGCTGCAAATCGTGCGACGGCGCGGCGACGGCAATCGGCATTGGGCGATCTCGCTCGGCCACTACGGCTCGAAGTCCGAGGCTGAGCGGCTGTTGCTTGCCCATGCCCTGCAAGACGGCAGCCTCTTCGGATCAGCCAGCCGTCACGTAGCCGACACAAAACGCGGCTTCGAGCCACGCTTCGTAAACCTCTCTGAGGGCGACGCCAAACTGGCCTGCGAGCGCCTGCGCAGTCAATCCCAAAGCTGCAGTGTCGTCACGAACTGACCCGCCACCCACGCATCCTGAAGGCTCTCCAAATTTGGATGGCCTTTTTGTGGCTATGCGACGGCGGGCGGGGATGCCAATGGACTTTCCGTGAACGATTCTGAACTAGGCGATAGCTCCGATTGACCGCCAAGCCTCTCCGCACATGGCGCTCTCCGTGGTTGTTTTGGCGGTTCCGACGCACTGGTATGGGTGCTTCTACAACGCGCCCAGTGCTAGAGGATCATAATTTCCCTTGCCTCGGTTGTAACCGCTCGATTGTCACGGTCTGCCTGACCTTGGTCAGACCAGAGATGAGACGTGCATAACGACGTCTCTTATGCGGGGTGCAGGAAGCGTGGCGATGTCTTTGGTTTGGAACGGCGGCGGTGGGATGACGAGGAGAAGCTGGGGATCTTGCTGTCGGTTGGCGTTGATGGAGCAACGGTCACGCAGGTGGCGCAACGCCACGATGTGACGCGTCAGCAGATCTACACGTGGCGGCACTATCTGAAGAAGAAGGAGCGGCTGTTCCCGACGGCCGATGCGCTGTTCCTGTCGATCCCCGCGCCTGAGCTGATGGAGGCGAGCCTGCCGGAGGCGGCGGCCAGCCCGACCGCCCCTGATCGGCAGGTCGATTTGGTGCTGGCCAATGGCCGCTGCCTGCGGTTCACCCCGGATATGGAGCCCACCGTTCTGGTTCGGCTGATCCGGATGGTGGAGGCGGCATGATCGGTCCCGGACCGGTGTCCGGGTTTACCTGGCCTACGGCGTGACTGACA